>NZ_JAKFZM010000009.1:0-130832 GCF_021654205.1 Leisingera sp. MMG026
TTCGGTGGTGCTCACCGATGCGGCCGGCAATACAGGCGCCGCCACCGCCTCCGTGGAGAAAGAGGCCAGCCTGCCCACCGCCGCACTCAGCGGGCCGGACACCGCGCAAAGCGACCCGTTTGAGGTGACGCTGCAATTCAGCGAAGCCGTCACCGGCCTGAGCCTGGACGGGCTGGAGATCACCGGCGGCAGCGCCTCGGATCTGACCGGCAGCGATGCCAGCTACAGCGTCACCGTGACCCCGGATCACGACGGCCCCCTCACCATCCAGCTGAGCGCGGATGCGGCGCAGGACCTGGCGGGCAATGGCAATGAAGCCTCCGACGTCCTGGAAGCCACCGCTGAGCTGACCGGCACCCCGAACCCGGTGCCGCCTGCCGACCTGGATGGCGACGGTGTTCCCGACAGCTTTGAAAGCGCCACCGCGGACCGCGACGGCGACGGCATCCCCGATGCCCAGGATTACGATCCCCAGGGCTATTTCTACTGCGAGGATGACGGCCGGATCCTGACCGGCGGCGGTATCACCGTGACCGGCCCCTCAGGCTCCAACAGCAGCCTCGGCATCGCCAATGACATCAACATCGTGCGCGATGGCACCACCGGTGAATACCAATGGTTCGCCCAGCGGCCCGGCACCTATACGGTTGCCTACAGCTACCCGGCCGGCGGCGCAGCCAGCACCGCGCGGCTCAGCTCCGGCAGCCTGGATGTGACCTCGCTGCTGCCCGCCAACCCGGCGGTTCTGGGCTCCACCCAGGTGGGATCCACCGGGGTCCTGGCGGATGCATCGCTCAGCGCCAACCCGGTGTTCTACGATACCTTTGTGATCGAGGCCGGCGACCCCAACGTGCTGGCCAACAACATCCCGATGACCCAATGCGCGGCAAATGCGGTCACGGTCAGCGCGTCCGATGACGGCGCCGAGGCCAACGGCGGCGTCCCGGACGATGCAGGCTTCACCATCTCGCTGGAGCGCGCCTCAACCGTGGATACGGTGCTCAGCTACAGCCTGACCGGCACCGCCACTGCTGGTGCCGACTATACCGCCCCCCCGGGTTCGGTGACGATCCCAGCCGGTGACACCAATGCAGACGTCACCGTGACAGTGCTGGAGGACCAGCTGATCGAGGGCAGCGAAACCCTGATCCTGACCCTGACGGCGGTAACCTCGGGCGATGGTGCCGCCAGCCTCAGCACCACAGCGGCAGAGCTGACCGGCACCGCCAGCCTGGCGGACGATGACTTTGCCATTGTTGCGGTCACCAATGACGACCTCACCGCGTCGGAGAACGGCGAAGACACCGCGGCGATGTCCTTCCGGCTGCTGGGCCAGCCCGGCCAGGATGTGCAGCTTGCCTTTAGCGGCGACAGCCAATGCACCGTCTCTCCCGCCTCGATGAGCTTCAGCGCGGCCAGCTTTGCCACTGCCCAGGTGCTGACCATCAGCGCCATCGACGATGAGGATGTGGAAGGCGCCCACAGCTGCCAGCCCGCGGTCACTGTCAGTTCGGCAGATACCCGCTATGACGGTTTTGCCCTGACCCTGGCGCAGGTGCAGGTCAGCGACGACCTGGTCGACCAGATCCGCGATCAGCTGACCGCGGTGCTGAAGAAAGACCTGGAAGAAACCATCAAGACCCAGCAGCGCTATTTCAGCCGGATCGCCAAAGGCGCGCTGGAGCGGCTGCAGGCCGGCCAGGAGGGGCTGCGCTGCGGCACCGTCGCCGCCTTTGACGTGGATGGCAGCCTGCAGGTCCAGGGCAGCACCGGCAACAGCGCCGGCAGTTTCGGCTGGGATGTCTACAATTGCGGCAGCGGCCGCCGCGAGATCCTGGATGGCGCCTTTACCCTCAGCCGCACCGACGGGCTGGGCACCCAGGCCATGCTGCAATTCTCGCGCCAGAGCGAGCGGTTCCTGCCGGAACAGGCGCTGCGCGGCAAATTCTGGGGCGGTTATGTCAGCCGTACCAGCGCCGATGGCCCCGCCGATGGCTCCATCACCGGTTTTGGCGCCAATGCCGGGATATACGGTGCCCGGGCCCTGAACGAGGGGCTGTTCCTGGACTATTACGCCGCCGCCGCCCTTGGGCATCACCGCTACCGGCTGCGCTTTGAGACGGCCACCGACCCGATCCATGCCCGCGGCGGGTATACCTATGCGGCCGGTTTTGCCGGCGCGGCGCTGTCGGGGCGTCATCAGCTTGAAAACATGCTGATCAGCCCGCGGCTGGGCGCCGATCTGGCCTTTGCCGAGGCCGATGACGCCAGCGTCACCGCCACCCAGCTGGCGCAGCGCGATACCGGGCGGATAGACATCCCCGGCTATAACGGCGGCCGCATCTTTGCCGAGGTGGAATTTGCCAGCCTTGCCGCTGCCGAAGACAGCAACCCGGACAGCGGCCTGGCCGCCCGGCTGTCCTTTGCGCCGCGGCTGGCCTGCGAAAGCTCATCTTATGACGGCACCACCGGCTGCGGCGCGGGCTTTGTCTTTGCCCGCGATGTCTATGACCCTGCCACCGGCCTGCGGTTCGGTTTCGAGATCGATTACGAGCATATCGGCGGCACCGACCGGCTGGCGCTGGATGTGCACCGCGAACGGCCCTTTGCCCGTGGCCAGGGCGCAGTGGTGACCCGGATCACCGCACCGGATGCGGACAGCCTGAAGATCGAACACGGCATCCGGCTCGATTTCTGAGCCTGTTGCCCGCAGCGGGCAACAGGACACGGACAAAAGAAAACAGCCCGCCTAGGCAGACGGGCTGTTTTGCTGTTTCAGTGTCCTCTGGCGCGGGGCTAGTGCTGCGGCCCGGCCCCTGCCTTGGCCGCCGCCAGCTCCTGGGCTTCGGCCAATTGCGCCGGGGTCAGCCTGGCCTGCAGCGCCGCGCTCAGACCGCGCGCTTCCGGCAGGCCGGCGCTGGCCGCCAGCACCAGCCACATATAGCCCAGCACATAATCCTGCGGCAGCGCGCGGCCTTCAAAATACATCCAGCCGAGGTTGGCCATCGCCGCCGGGTAGCCCGCCTCTGCCGAGGCGCGCAGCCATCCGGCAGCCGCCAGCAGCCCGGCGCGGGACGGATCCGGCTGCTGCAAGGCCAGCCAGGCCAGCTGGAACTGCGCCAGCGGATCGCCGGCCGCTGCCCCGTCCGTCAGCCGCTCCAGCCCTGCGGCACTGCTGTCGGGCGGCGCCAGCCGGGCGTCATAGATCAGCCCTGGATCCGCCGCGGCACCGGCGGCGCGGGCCGCGCGGCGGTAAAGATCTGCCGCGCGGGCCTCATCCAGCGGCACGCCAAAGCCGTTTTCATACATCACCCCGAGATTGCGGATGGCCGGGGCCAGCCCCTGGGCGGAGGCCGCCTCGAACAGGGCGGCGGCGCGGGCATAATCCTGCGCAGCACCTTCAGCGCGCACATGCATCAGGCCCAGATTGTTCAGCGCCCGGGGATGGCCGGCCGCAGCCGGGCCTTCATACAGCTGGCGGGCCCGCGCCGGATCCTGCGCCACGCCAGTGCCGTTCTGGTACAGCACCCCCAGGCTGACAGCCGCATCCTGATGGCCCTGCCCGGCAGCGCGGGCATAAAGCTCTGCCGCTTGCGCCGCGCCGCTGCCGTCCGGCGCCTGTTCCAGAACCGCAGCCAGGTCGAAAAGATACTGCGCCGTGCCGCTGGCAGCGGCCTGTTCCAGCCAGTGCAGCGCCTGCGCCCGGTCCTGCGCCACCCCCAGCCCGCTGTGGTAGGACTGGCCCAGCCGGTTCTGCGCTGCCGCATGGCCCTGCTCTGCGGCGCGGGTCAGCCAATCCGCGGCACGGCCGTAATTCTGCAGCACGCCGCGGCCATCCTGCAGCCGCAGCGCCAGCGCGTATTGCGCCGCTGCCTGGCCTGCAGCAGCTTCGGCGCGCAATTGCTCCAGCGGCGCTGCCTGCTGTCCGGCTGCAGCGGCCGGCAGCGCCAGCCACAGTGCGGCCACCAGCGGGCGCAGGCTCATTCTGCCGCCTGCCCGGCCGGAGCCGTGGCCGCCGCCAGGAAGGCACGCGCCGCCGCCTGAGCTTCGGCGACTTGTTCCGCTGTCATCAGGTCCGCCACCACCGCGCGGGTTTTCAGCGCCCCGGCACTGCCGCTTGCGGCGGCGATGTTCAGCCATTTATAGGCCTGCACATAATCCTGATCGCGCCCCAGCCCCTTGGTATAAAGCAGCCCCAGCTGGTGCTGCGCTGCACTGTCGCCGGCCGCCGCCGCCGCCTCAAACAGCGCCGCCGCCTCAGCCGGGCGTGCCCCTGTCTCTGTCAGCCGCAATCCCAGCGCGGTCTGCGCCGGCCGCAGCCCGGCAGCCGCCTGCTGCGCCATCCAGGCCTCAGCCGCCGTGTCGCCCTGGCGGGCGGCTGCCAATGCCCAGGGCACCGCCCGGTGCGGTGCCAGCAGCCCGTCCAGGCGGCCCGCTCCGGCCAGCCGCCCCAGGTTCAGTTCCGCAGCATGGCTGCCCAGTTCTGCCGCTTTGCGGTACAGAATCACCGCCTGTTCCAGATCCGGATCCCGGCCGCGGCCTTGCTCCAGCATACCCGCCAGTCCCACCGCAGCCTGCGGCAGCCCCCGTTCCCAGGCGCTGCGGTACAGCTGCCAGGCCTGCGGCACATCCTCCGGCACGCCATAGGCGCCCAAATACGCCTCCCCCAGCGCCGCCATCGCGCTGCCCTCGCCCGCTTCGGCGGCACTGTGCAGCCAGCGCAACGCGCCTGCCGGATCGGCCTCTGCCCCGTCCCCCTTGAGGTATTTACGCCCCAGCGCCGCCTGGGCCGGCACAAAGCCGCCCTCGCCCGCCCGCCGCAGCCAGTCCAGGGCCGCCGCGCGGTCGCGGCCTATGCCCTGGCCGCTGTCCAGCGCATAGGCCAGGTAGAACTGGGCCTCACCGTGGCCTGCTGCTGCGGCCTCTTGCAGCCAATGCAGCGCCCGGGCGGTATCCTGCGCAACGCCCTGACCGCGGGAATAGATGCGGCTCAGCTCAAACTGCGCCGCGCTGTGGCCTTGCTCTGCCGCGGCCTGCAGCCAGGCCGCAGCACTGGCGGCATCCTGCGCCACCCCCTCGCCCGTCTGGTGCAAAAGCCCCAGGTAGTATTGCGCCTCGCTGCTGCCGCGCGCGCCCGCCGCCAGCAGCAGCTGTGCCGCCTGCACCGGGTCGCGGGCCGGACCGCCCGGCACCGCGCTGAGATACAGCCGCGCCAGCAGCACCGCCGCCTGCGTCTGGCCCTGCTCCGCAGCGCGCTGCAGCCAGCCCCGCGCCGCCGCCGGATCCGCCGGGCCGCCCAGCCCTTCCAGCAGCACCCGGCCATAGCGGTACTGGGCAAACGCCGCTCCCGGGGCCGCTGCCAGCTGTGCCAGCCCTTGGCGGACACGCGCGAAATCCTTTGCCGCCCAGGCCTGTTCCACCTCTGCCATCGTCAGCGCATCCTGGCTGGCAGCCGCGGTTTCAGGCGTGGCAGGCGCCGCCTCCTGCGCCCGCAGGCACAGCGGGGCGGCAGCAAGGATCAGGCACAGCGGGGCAAAACGGAATAAGGTCATATTTCTCACAAGCATTTACAAGCAGGCAGGCAATCTCCGCGGACCCTAAGGTCCGGCGCCGGCAAGATCAAACCCCTCCTGCGGCCCGCAACAGCCACAGCACCGCCGCCGCCGCGCACAGCGCCGCGCCAAAAGGCAGCACCATGCCGCCGCGCAGCCGCCGCCGCTGCAGCCAGGCCGCCGCCAGCGCCCCGCCCGAGGCCAGCAGCAGCAGCAGCGGCAGGTCCATCGCCCCGGCAAAACCGCCCAGGCCCGCCATCAGCTTGACGTCGCCCAGTCCCAGCCCCTCGCGCCCGCGCAACGCCCGGTAGCCCAGCCGCAGCGCCAGAAAACCGCCCGCCCCCAGCGCCGCGCCGCCCAGCACCGCCGCCAGCCCGGCGCCGCCTGGCTGCAGCCCCGTCAGCAGCACCAGCGCAAACAGCGCCCCCGTCAGCACATCCGGCAGCCGCAGCCACAACAGATCCGCAACCGCCAGCGTCAGCAGCAGCCACAGAAACAGGCAGGCGAGCAGAACCTCCGCCGCGCTGCCGCCCGCCGCCAGTGCCAGCACCGCAGCACCGGTTGCCGCGATCTCAAAATACAGCAGCCAGGGCGGCACCGCCGCGCCGCAGTGGCGGCAGTGTCCGCGTGTCAGAACAAAGGAGAGCAGCGGGACCAGATCCGCAGCCCCCAGCCGCTGACCGCAGCTGCGGCAGGCCGAGCGCTGCCGGATCACATCCTCGCCGCGCGGCAGCCGGTCGGCCAGCACCGCCAGGAACGACCCCGCAGCCGGCGCCAGCAGCAGCAGCAGCCAGGCTGGCAACCCAGCAGCCAGCCCGGCCGCAATCCCGGCCTCAAGACCCGCCCCAAGGCTCATGCTGCTGCCTGCATGTTTTCCCCTCTTCCCGCGCCCCCGCCGGATTGGCTATGGAGCAATGGACAATGCCTGACGCCCCCCTCTATCATGCCGCCGGTCAAAAGAAAGAACCCGATGAAGCCACAGTCCGCCCCCGCCCCGCAGCCGCCCCGCGCGCGCCTCCTGCCTGTCCGCGCCAAAGCCCGGCAGCCGCATGGCGAGGCCGGGTTTTCCCTGCTCGAACTGATGGTGGTGGTGGTAATTCTCTCGATCCTCGCCCTGGTGGTGGTGCCGCGGGTGATCGACCGGCCCGATCAGGCCCGCGCCGCCCGCGCCAAGGCCGACATCGCCGCCATCGCAAGCGCCGTCAAACTCTACCGGCTCGACAACTACCGCTACCCCACCACCGAGCAGGGCCTGGCCGCCCTGGTGCAAAAGCCCGGCGGCAATCCGGTGCCCGCCAATTGGGCCCAAAACGGTTATATGGACCGGCTGCCGCAGGATCCCTGGGGCCAGCCCTACAACTACCTGTCGCCCGGCGTGCATGGCGAGTTCGACATCTTCAGCTATGGCGCCAACGGAGCGGCCGGCGGCAGCGGCGCGGATGCGGATATTGGCTCTTGGACCCTGCAATAGAGCCTGTTTCCCCTGTTTCAACAGCTGCCGGCTTTACCCTGATTGAGCTGCTGATCAGTGTCGCCATCCTGTCGGTGCTGGCTACGGCGGCGGTGCTGGCTTTGGGCGGCGGACCGGACCGCAGCAGCCGCGATCTGGCGCTGTTCCGCAGCCAGTACGGCGCCGCCCGGGCCCTGGCCATCGCCAGCGGCCAAAGCCGCGGGCTGGTCCTCACCCCCCAGGGATTGCGCCTGGCCCGCCGCGACACCGACGGCTGGGATATCTCAGAGCGGCTGCAGCCCTGGCAGGGAAAGGTGGCCCTCTCCGCCCGCCGCCCGGCTGCCGGAACACCCGGAATCATCCTGCTGGCCAATGGAAGCTCCAGCGCCTTCAGCATTGCCTTTGGCAGCGCCGCCCGCTGCCGCAGCAACGGATGGGAGGCGCTGGCATGCCGCGAAAACTGATCCCGCCGCCGCACTCTGCCGCCACTGCCGGCCTCACCCTGATTGAACTGGCGATCGCCATCTTTGTTCTGGCCGCTGCCAGCATCGCCCTGCTGCGCAGCACCGATCAGTCGCGGCTGGCGATCGGCGGCGAGGCGCCCCGGCTGCTGGCCCGCGTCGCCGCCCGCAACCGCGCCGAAGAACTGCAGCTGCCGGACGCCGCTGCCCGGTTGCCCGGCCAGGCCAAGCTGGGCGGCATGATCTTCACCCTGCAGACCCGCCGCGAGACCACCGCTGCCGGGCTGGTCAAAACCGAAATCACCGCCCGCGCCGAAACCGGTGAAGCCGCAGCACTGACGCTCTACCTGCCCGCCGCGGGGCTGCGGTGAGAGGCCGGCGCGCCCCGGCAGACCGCGGCCTCAGCCTGATTGAGCTGGTGGCGGCGATGGCCATCTTTGCGCTGGTGGCGGTGCTGGGTGTCCAGGCCCTGGGCGGTATGATCCGGATGCGCGGCACGCTGGAGGCCCGCGCCGCAGAGACCGCCGCGCTGGAGCAAGCGCTGAGCCTGCTGCGCGCCGATCTGTCAGCCGCGGTGCCGATGCTGTTTTACCCGCCGGGCCGTGGCGCTCCGCAATCAGCGCTGCGGTTGCGCGGCGGCGTGCTGGCGCTTTCCGCGGGCGGCCAGCCGGCGCTGGATCCGGAGCCGCAGGCTTTGGGGCTGCAGCGGATCGAATGGCAGCTGCAGGGCGGCCGCCTCAGCCGCCGCGCCTGGCCTGCGCTGATACCCGCCAGCGCCGCCTCGCGTTCGCCGGCAGTGACGGTGCTTGAGGGCGTATCCGGGCTGCGGGTGCGCAGCTATTGGGACGGTCCCGGCTGGGTGGAGGGCACAACAGCGCTTAGCCCGCAACCGCAGGCCGGCACCTCCCCGGCAGCGGATACCGACCAGGCCGGCGGCGCCCCCGAGGTCTATTCCAG
The DNA here is from genome assembly GCF_021654205.1 of Leisingera sp. MMG026. Lineage (NCBI taxonomy): Bacteria > Pseudomonadati > Pseudomonadota > Alphaproteobacteria > Rhodobacterales > Roseobacteraceae > Leisingera > Leisingera sp. MMG026. The sequence goes on from NZ_JAKFZM010000009.1 coordinate 8,421, forward strand.
CACCCTGCCGCTGGCGGTGGAACTGCAGCTCGAAACCAAGGGTTTCGGCTCTATACGGCTGGTGGAGACCCTGAAATGAACCGCCGCCAGAGCAGCAGCCGCGGCTTTGTCCTGGTCAATGCGCTGGTGCTGGTGGCGGCGCTGTCGGCGGTGGCGGTGCTGCTGCTGGCACGCGCCGAAAGCGGCCGGGCACGGCTGCAGGCCGGGCAGGAGGCGGATCAGCTGGCGCTGGCGCTGGACGCGTTTGACGCGCTGGCCATCACCCTGCTGGCGCAGGACCGCTCCGCCACCGATCACCCCGGCGAGGCCTGGGCCCGCGTGCAGGCGGAACAGGCATTGGCGCGGGGTACGGTCAGCGGCCGGATCGAGGATCTGCAAGGGCGCTTCAATGTGAACTGGCTGGCGGATCCGGACAATACCGCTGCCCGGGCCGCCTTTGCCCGGCTGCTGAAAATCCTGGCGCTGCCGCCCCGCACCGGCGAGACCATCCGCGCCGCCCTGCAGCCGGGCGGGCCGCAGAACCGCGCGGCCTGGGCCCGGCTTGATCCGCCGCTGGACCCGGTGGGCGGCGCGCTGCTGGACGCCGGGCAGCTGGCCGGCATCCCCGGCCTGCCGCCGCGCAGCTATCAGCGGCTGCGCCCCTATATCACCGCCCTGCCCGGCAGCAGCCGCCTGAATGTGAACACCGCCTCTCCGCAGGTGCTGGCCGCCTTTCTGCCGCATCTGCCGCCCGCAGCCCTGGCCCGGCTGCAAACCGCGCTGCCCGCCGCCTCTCCCGAGGCTTTTCTGGCCGCCGCCGGCCTGGCCCGGATCAGCGCAGAGCAGGCCCCGGAACAAAGCGATGAGACAGCGGCAGATCACTTGGGCGCAGAGCAGATCACAGTGGTCTCGCACTGGTTCCGCGCCAGTTCGCAGGCGCAACTGGGCACGCTCTCCGCACAGCGCAGCACGGTGCTGCGCAAAACCGGCGCCGCCCGGCGGCCTGCAGTCGCCTGGCGGCTGACCCGCCGGCCCTGATCCCGGCGCGGCTCTCCGGCGGCGGCACCGGTCTGCAGCACGGGTCCGATTGCGCATTGCACTTGCCCCGTGCCGCCCCCATTCTGCGCAGCGCAAAATACAGCAGTAACAGGAGCCCCGGGCGATGCCCTCTGCCAGCGCCAAGCCAGACATCGCCGCAGAGTTTGTCCGCCTGGGACCGGACGGCAGTGCCGCGGCTGCGCCGCATCAGGTGGTGACCGTGCCCGGCGAAACGGTGCCGCTGTTTGCGCTGGATCTGCCTGCCAGGCTGCGCGGTCAGGCCCGCGAGCAGGTCGCCCGGCGCCAGCTGGCCGCCCGGCTGGGGCTGCGCAGCGATCAGATCTCTATGCACCCCTTTGCCCCGGCCCGCAAAACCGCCGCCGCTTGGACCCGGGTGCTGGCCGCCGAGACCGGCTGGCTGGACAGTCTGCGCCGCCTGCCCGGCCGGGCGGTGCTGCCCGATTACCTGGCACTGCCCGCCGCCGCCGGCATCTGGAGCCTCGCCCTGCGCGGCAGCGGCCCGGGTGCTGCAATCAGCGTCCGGCTGGGGGTGGAGGACGGCTTTACCGCCCAGGCGCCGCTGACCCTGATGATGCTGCAGCAGGCGCTGGACAGCCGCCCCCGGCCCAAAGCGCTGCTGCTGCCTGCGGAAGCGCCGCCGGAATTTGCGGAGCTGGCCCGTGCCCACGGCATCCCCGCAGCTGCCAGCCCCGCCGCAGTGGCAGCATTGGGGCTGCCGCAACCGGTGGTGCTGGGGCATGGCGAATTGACCTGCGATCTGCGCCGCAACCCGATGGCGGCTCAGGCGCAGCTGGAGCGCAAACTGCTGCCCTGGCGCTGGCCGCTGCTGGCCGCGGTACTGGCAGCAGCGCTGTGGAGCGCTGCCCAGATCACTGCCATCCTCCGCATCGAGGCACAGACCGCTGCCGCGGCGGCAGAAACCACGGCCCTGGCGCAGACGCATTTCACCAATGGCGCGCCGGTGCTCGATGCCCGGCTGCAAATCAGCCGCGCCCTGGCCGGACTGCGCAATGCCGCCGGACCGGCAGCGCAGCCGGATGTGCTGGAGCTGACCCGCCGCATCGCCGCTGTGGCCGCCAAAGCCGGCGCCCGGGCCGAAAGCCTCAGCTATCAGCAAGGCGAAGCGGTGCGGCTGGCGGTGCGGCTGGCCGATTTTGCCGCCGCCGATCAGCTGGCAGCGGCACTGCGGACGCAAGGTCTGGCGGTGCAGCTGACCGATTCCCGGGCCGATGGCAGCGAGGGCGGCGTCTTTGCCGAATTTGCCATCACCGCAGACAGCCCGGGCCCGGGCGGAGAGCGCCGATGACCGCCCGGATGATCTCCCGCCTGGCCGGCCTGCTGCTGCCGCTCAACCGCCGCGAACGGCTGCTGCTGGCCGCATTGCTGCTGGCGGTGCTGCCGCTGGGGGCCGGGTTTGCGCTGCTGCTGCCGCTGCATGAACGCCGCCTGGCGGCGGAACAGGCGCAGGCCGAAGCCGCCGCCTTGCAGACCTGGGCGGCCGGGCGGCTGGCAGAGAAACAGACCCTGGCCCGCAGCGCGCCGCCCGCGCCCGGCGCCCCGGCCGGTCTCAGCGGTATTGAACAAAGGCTGATTGCCGCCGGGCTGCGGCGCCGGCTCAGCGGGCTGGGCAGCGGTCCCGAAGAGACGGTAGAGCTGCGCTTTGACAGCATTGGCTTTGAGGAGCTCGGCGCCTTTCTGATGGGCGCGCATCCCGCCTGGGGCTACCGCCTGCGCAGTTTCCGCTTTGAAGCACAGGAGGCACCGGGGCGGGTGGCCGCCTGGATCACCCTGGCGCCGCAGCAATAAGCCGCGCCCTGGTCCGACCGTTTTGTGCCTCTGCCGCTGCTTGCCCCGGCCTACAGCTTGCCCAGGCGGACCCGGATACTGGCCTGGCGTCCGGCCAGCGAACCCAGCGGATCCATGCCGGCATGGGACTTCAGGACTTCATCCAGCGCGGTCTGGGCCGCTTGCAGCTGCTGTTTTCCGGCCTCTGCCTGGCCCCCGGCCAGCAGCGACAGGCCCAGTTCATGCTGGGCGGTGCCCTGCACCGCCAGCGCCGCGGCACGGGCCTCGCCGGACTGGCCTTGCGCCAGCGTTCCGGCGGTTTTGGCGGCAGCGGCAAAATCACCGCTGCGCAGTTCGGCATGGGCATATTCCAGCTGCATCCGCGGCGCCAGCGGCCCGGCTTGGCCGATCAGCTTCAGATAGGCGCGCTTGGCCTGCGCATAATCACCGCCCTCCAGCGCATTGCGGGCGACTCCGTATTGTTTCTGGAAACCGCCTTGCCCGGAAGGCCCCGCGCCGCAGCTGCCCAGCAGCAGCACAAGCGCCAATCCCGCCAGTCCGGTTCTTCCGGCCCGGGCCGGAATTGCAAAGGTAGATGCCTGCATCAGCTGTTCTCTTTCCGGCTGCCCGTTTCTTGTGTTAATTCTTGCGGAAAATTTACCATGCCCCGCGCCGCCCGTCCATGCTTGCCGCAAGCCGGGCCGCCGGTGCCGGGCAAAGCCGGGACAGCGGTTTTTGGAAAGGATCCGATGCGTCTGATATCTGCATTCTGCACGCTGATCGCGCTGGCCGCGGCCGCCCAGGCCGGGCATCTTCTGTGGCAGGAGATCCAAGGCCCATCCAGCCTGCCCGTCCACGCCCATGCAGCCGCCCCTGCCGCCGTCCAGCAGCCCGCCGCCGCAACCGCGCCGCCGCGCAGCTGGGCGCCGCTGTTCGGGGAGAAACAACCGCCGCAGCCGCAGGCTCCTGCATCCGCGCCTGCCCCGGCGGCAAGCGCCGCCGAACCGCCGCTTGCCAGCCTGGGCTATGCGCTCCAAGGGGTGGTGCAGGCAGGCGAGGCCACCTGGGCGATGATCTCCCATCCCGCCGGCGCCCGGCTGTTGCGGGCCGGGGATGAGCTGCCCGGCGGCGTCAAAGTGGTGCGGATCGACAGCCGCGGTCTGTGGCTGTCGCGCAGCGATGGCGCGCCTGAACTGCTGAATTTCCCGCAATAGAGCCGGGTTACCCCGTCTCAGCCCGCAATCGCCGCCTGCAGATCAAAGACCGGCAACAGCACCGCCAGCACAATCACCAGCACCAGCCCGCCCACCAGCATCATCAGCACCGGTTCCAGCAGCGCGGCAATGCGCTTGCGCTCGGTCTGCAGCCGGTGTTCGGTCAGATCGGCGGCACGGCCGGTCATCCGGGCCAGCTGCACAGACACTTCGCCCGCACTGATCAGCTGCCGCGCCACCGGCGGCAGAAAGCTGAGCCGCCCCAGCGCCGCTGACAGGCTTTCGCCCTGGCGCACCGCCGCGGCCACGGCGCCGGCCTCGTCCTGGAACCGGGCGATCTCCAGCACTCCGGCGGCACTGCAGGCAGCACTCAGCACCGCATGGCGCGAGCCCAGAACCAGCGCCAGGGTGCGCATGTACTGCACCGCCTCGCCCAGCCGTGCCAGCCGCCCCAGCACCGGCAGCCGCAACAGGATCCGGTCCCGCAGGTGGCGCAGGCGCGGCACCCGCGGGACCGCCGCCAGAAAAACCGCCAGGGCAGCGGCCAGCACCGTCAGCACCGCCGCCTGATCCCTCAGAAAGTCCGAAACCGCCAGCACCGCCGCCGTCAGCGGCGGCAGCGGCCGGCCGGTCATTTCAAACATCGCCACGATTTCGGGCGCCACACTGGTCATCAGAATACCGCAGACCAGAACCGAGACCGCGGCCACAAACCCCGGATAGACCAGCGCGGTGGCAATCTGGGCGCGCCCTGTGTTCTGCTGCTCCAGATGCGCAGCCAGCCCGTCAAACACCGCCGCCAGCTCGCCGGCCTCCTCGCCGGCCCTGAGAGCGGCCAGGTAAAAGGGCGGAAATCCCGCGCCCGCATCCGCCAGCGCCTCCGACAGCGCCGCCCCGTCCAGCAAGGCCGCGCGCGCCTGCGCCGCCATTGCATCCAGCGCCGGATGGCCGCCCGCGCGCACCGCCTCGAGCGCTTCATCCACCGGCAGTTCAGCCGCCAGCATCACCGCCATCTGGCGGGTGAAAACCGCCTGCAGATCCGGGATCAGGCGGCGCTGGCGCCAGCGGCTGGCCGCTCTGTTGGACCCGCGGCGGCGCGCCTCAGAGAGGTCTGCGGGAAACAGATCCTGCGCCGCCAGCTGGGCGGCGGCATCTGCTTCGGTTTCCGCCACCACGGTGCCGCGCCGTTTGCGGCCGGCGCTGGTGTAGGCGGTATAGGCATAGGCCTTCATGTGTTGTCCCCGGCGACCCGCAGGGTTTCCTCCAGGCTGACCAGCCCGGCAGCAGCAGCCGTCAGCCCCTGCCCGGCCAGGCTGTCCTGCGGCCGCAAGGCAAGATCGCGCAACGCCGTCTCGCCGGCGCCTGCGTCAATGGCATTGCGCAGCGCCTCATCCACTTCGGCGATTTCAAAAATCCCCAGCCGCCCGGCATGGCCGCTGCCGCCGCAGGAGGCGCAGCTGCCGTTTCCCGCCTGATAAAGCCGCGCCGGCAGCGCCAGCCCGCAGCGGGAAAACAGGGCTGCCGCCTGTTCCCCAACCGGGGCCGGGCGGCGGCAGTCCTGGCACAGCCGCCGCAACAGCCGCTGCGCGATCACCCCGCGCAAAGTAGCGGCAATCAGGAAATTATCCGTCCCCAGATCGCGCAGCCGCACCACCGCGCCGGCAGTGCTGTTGGCATGCAGCGAGGAGAACACCAGATGCCCGGTCAGCGCCGCCTGCGCCGCGGTCGAGGCGGTCTCGGCATCCCGGATCTCGCCCACCAGGATCACATCCGGATCCTGGCGCAGGGTGGCGCGCAGGCCTGCGGCAAAGCTCATGCCGATGCCCGCGTTGATCTGGCTTTGCGAAATCCCCGGCAGATCGTATTCCACCGGGTCCTCGACGGTGACAATATTGCGCGACGCCCGGTCCGCCAGCTGCAGCAGCGAATACAGCGTAGTGGTCTTGCCCGCCCCGGTCGGCCCGGTGGCCAGGATGATGCCGTTCGGAAACCCCGCCAGCCGCTGCAGCAGCGCCTGCTGGCCTGCATTCAGCCCCAGGCCGTCCAGCGGCAGCAGACCGCTGGAACGGTCCAGGATCCGCAGCACGATGCGTTCGCCGTACTGGCCGGGCAGAGAGCTTACCCTGGTGTCGATCACCCGCCCGCCCAGCGACAGCGGGATGCGGCCGTCCTGCGGCAGCCGGGTCTCGGCAATGTCCAGACCCGCCATCACCTTAAGCCGCGACACCACCCGCCGCACCGGCACATCGCCGCGGTCCAGCACCGCTTGCAGCACCCCGTCGATGCGCATCCTGACCCTTAGCCCTGCCTCATGCGGCTCGATATGCAGATCCGAGGCACCGCTTTGCACCGCCCGGCGCAGCAGCTGGTTCACCAGCTGGATCACCGGCGCGTCGCCCGGCTCATCCAAGAGGTCGCGCTGGCGGCGGGCAAAGGCAGCCTCCTCAAGATCAAAGCTGAGATCCGCGCCGGCCTGTTCCGCCTCTGCCCCGGCCGGGCCGTCCTGATAGATGCGGGCCAGTGCTGCCTCAAACCCGGTCCGGTCCAGCTGCTCCACCGCCTCCAGCCGGGTGCCGGCCCCCAGCTGCCGCTGCGCCTCGCGCAGGCCCGTCTGGGTGGCGCCGGGTCCGGCCAGCAGGCGGATGCCGGCCGGGACCGTCTCCAGCAGCACCTGCTGGTCGCGGGCAAAGGCAAAAGGCAACCGCGGCGCAGGCCCCGTTCCGGACCGGCCCCCGGTCTCAGGCCTGTTCTCAGGCCCGTTCTCTGGCCCAGTCTCAGTTCCGGTCTCAGTTCTGGCCGTTGAAACGGAGGCGGCTGGGGAGCGGGGGATAGTTTCGGCGTTGTGCAACGTCATCAATGAATCCGGCATCAAAGGGCTGGTTCAGATCGGCGCCGTCAAACGGCAGCGCGCCGACCCGGGTTTGCGGGAACCGGCCGTCGTCCAGCGGCGCGATGGCGGCGCTGGCGTTCTGCGCCTTGCGCGACAGCTGGCGGGTGATCCGCCGTGCCTCGGCATCCGTGGCCACCACCTGCGGCCGCAGCAGCACCAGCAGCACCCGCTGGTCGCCGGTGGCATTCTTGCCGCGGAACAGCCCGCCCAGCAGCGGCAGTTTCGACAGGCCCGGCACCCGCTGGTCAACCGCGCCCGAACCGTTCTCCAGCAAGCCCCCCAGCATGATCACCGCCCCGTCGCTGACCAGCGCAGTGGTCGACAGCGACCGCCGCGAGGTGATCTCGCCGCCCGAGGACGCGGTGGCATTGGTCAGGTTGGACACCTCCTGCTTGATCAGCAGCCGCACGGTGCGGTCGGCATTGATCTGCGGCGTGACATTCAGGGTCAGGCCGACATCCTGGCGCTCGATGGTCTGGAACGGGTTTTCCACCGCACTGCCGCTCACGGTGGAGAAGCTGCCGGTGACAAAAGGCACATTCTGCGCCACCACGATCTCGGCCTCCTGATTGTTCAGGGTCAGGATCGACGGCGTTGACAGCAGCCGGGTGGAATTCACCGTGGTAATGGCGGTGAGCAGCCCGGCAATGCCGTCGCCGTCCTTCAGCCGGGCGGCGCCGATGACGCCGGCGGCGCCAACCTCCGGCGCCGCGCCGCTGCGGGCGGTGGAAATCAAATTGATCAGGCTGCTGCGCCCCGGCAGGGTGAACTGCACCCCGCCCACCAGCGCATCATTCAGCACCGCGCCGAATTGCACCGACAGATCCGACAGCCCCTGCACCGACATCTCAAAGATCACCGCCTCCACCAGCACCTGGGTGGGGCGGCGGTCCAGATAGCGCACCATCTGCACGATCTCATCAATCCGGTCCTGCGGCGCCGAGACCAGCAGCGTATTGGTCTGCGGCTCGGGCACAATGCGGACCGGTGTGCGGCCTGTCGTGTCGCCGCTGTCATTCAGCGTGCGCATCACCACATCGGCAATCGCCGCCGCATCGGCATAGTTCAGCCCGATGCTGCGCGCCACCACCCGGTCGCGCTGGGTATCAAGCTCGGCAGCCAGCACCCGCACCCGGTGGCGCAGCGCCTCGGAGCCGGAGACCACCAGCGCATTGGAACGCCGGTCGACGCTGATCGCCGCATCCTCCGGCAGGATCTGCATCGCCTGCACCACCTGCATCACATCCGCCGCCGCCGCGTTCTGCAGCCGGATAATTTCGACCGGCGTCTGTTTGCGCGGCTTGTCCAGGCTTTCGATCAGCCGCGCGATCCGTTCCAGATTGGCCCTGCGGTCCGACAGGATCAGCCGGTTCGACCCCGGCACCGCCGTCATCACCGCCTCGGCCGGCAACAGCGGGCGCACCACCTCGATCACCTCCTGCAGCGGGATCTCGCGCACCGGGATCACCCGCGTCTCAAAGCCCCCCGGCAGCCCCGCGCCGCCGCCCGAAGCCAGCTCCCGCGCTGCATTCATCGGCACAATCCGGTCAGCCCCCGCCCCTTCGATGAGGGTCAGCCGGTTCAGCTCCAGCACCGCCAGGAACACCTCATACAGATCCTCCGGCGACATCTGGTCCGGTGCCAGCACCGTCACCGTGCCGCGCGCATTGCCGTCCAGCACAAAGCTGCGGCCGGTGGCCTCCGAGACAATCTCGACAAAATTGCGCAGATCCGCATCGCGCAGATCCAGCGTCACCTGCGCTGCCGCAGGCCCGCCGGGCCAGGCGGCCAGAAACAGCAGCAGCATCATCGCCCGCACAGAGGCCGCCCCCCGCAAAATCAGCCCTGCTGCGGCCTGCCGCATCTGTGCCTGGTATATCATTGGCCCGCTCTCTGGTTCTGCGCCGCCGCTATCCCGGCGGCCGCCCTGCCTGTTCTGGCGTACCATAAGGCAAGCAGCAGCGAAACACACCGGTTTCTATGCGTTTTGCGGCGGCAGGCCTGCCGCATCTCCACCGCTGCCGCAGCGTGCCGTTCCCTGCAGCCTGCACTTGCATCCGGCGGCAGGGAACGGCAAGCATACACTCATGAAAATCCTGTTTGTGCATCAGAACATGCCCGGCCAGTACCGGGAGCTTGCGCCCTGGCTGGCGGCGCAAGGCGGCCATGAAATTGTCTTCCTCACCCAGCGCAAGGACGTGCAGCTGAAGGGGATCAGAACCGTCACCTACAAACCCTTCCGCAGTCCCGCCAAGGATGCCTTCGGCCTTTCCAAGGACTGGGAGGCGGCAGCGGGCGCCGGTCTGGGCGCGGCGCTGGCGGCGCGGCAGCTGCGCGATGCGGGGTTCACCCCCGACATCATCCTCGGCCACACCGGCTGGGGCGAATTGCTGTTCATCAAGGACGCCTACCCGGATGTGCCGGTGATCGGATTTTTTGAGTATTTCTACCGAACCTCCGGCGGGCTGGTGGGTTTTGATCCGGAAAATCCGGCCAACGACCAGGCCTATTTCTTTGCCGAGGCCCGCAACACGGTGCCTTATGCCAGCATCGAACTGGTTGATCAGGGCCATGTGCCCACTGCCTGGCAGCGCGACCGCTTCCCGGCCAGTTTCCACGACCGGATGTATCTGTGCCATGACGGCATCCGCACCGACAAGCTGGGACCGGACCCGGAGGCCACGGTTGGCCTGGGGCGGCTGGAGCGCCCGCTCAGCCGCGAAGACGAGGTGGTGACATATATTGCCCGCAACATGGAGCGCGCCCGCGGCTTTCACGTCATGATGCGGGCGCTGCCGCGGATCCAGGCGCAGCGCCCCAATGCGCGGGTGCTGATGATCGGCGGCAATGACACCTCATATGGCGCCGAAAGCAAACACCCCGGCGGCCTGCGCGGCGAGATGGAGGACGAGCTGGGCGATAGCGTCGACTGGAGCCGGGTGCATTTCCTCGGCAAGGTTCCCTATGACGACCTCACCCGGATCATCCAGATCAGCCGCTGCCATATCTATCTGACGATGCCCTTTGTGCTCAGCTGGTCCTTGCTGGAATCGATGGCGATGCAGGCCACGGTGGTGGCGGCGGATGTCGACCCGGTGCGCGAGGCGATCACCCATAATGAGACCGGCCTGCTGGTGGATTTCTTCTCGCCCGAAAAGCTCGCCGATCAGGTGGCGGACGTGCTGGCCAGCCCCGCGGATTATGCCCATATCGGCCCGGCGGCCCGCGCCCATGTGGTGGAGAAGTATGATTTTATGACCCGCTGCCTGCCGGAGCATATCGCCCGGATCAATGCGCTCGTGCCGGAGGCTCGGAGGATCAAGGTCTAGCCGCAGGCGCAGACCATGAAACCGCAGCCGGAGGCATGGAAACAGGCTCTAATACGGCCGCTTCCGGCCTGCTTTGCCCAACCGGCGCGACTGAGCGGACCCCAAGACTTTTCGAAAAGTCTTGGCAAAAGTTTTTGAAAACTTTTGCGCCCGCCCGGGGCGGTGCCGCCTGCCGCCGTCAGTGGCGGCGCAGGTCCGGTGCCTGCGGCGGCAGTTTCTCCGAGGCCCAAAGTGCGGCCTGGGTGCGGTTCTTGGCGCCGATCTTGCGGAAACAGGTGCGCAGATGCACTTTCACCGTGGCCTCGCAGATGCCCAGCTCATTGGCGATGCTCTTGTTGGTGGCGCCCTCGGTGAGCTTGGCCAGGATCAGCTGTTCGCGGTCCGACAGGCCATGTCCGCTATCAGGCCCGTTATTGAACCCGTTAGCGGACCCGTTGCGCCGCGGCTGCACCGTCATCCGGGCAGCAGCCTCTCCTGCTTCTGCCCCGGGCAGCACAATCCGGTAGCCGTCCTGCACCACCTGCAGCGCCGCAATCAGCGCATCGGCCGATTTGCGTTCCGGGATCACCGCCTCGGCATATTGGCTCAGCTCCGCCTGGACCTCAGGCGGGCATTGATCGCCGGTGATCAGGATCAGATAGGCCCCGCCTTTATGGGCGCGGAAGGCCCGCAGCTCCGTCTCCAGCGCCTCCCCGGCGCTATGGCTGTAGAACAGAACCAGGTCTTTTGCCGGCAGCGGCGGCAAATCCGCCAGGCTGCCGCAGCAGTGCCCGGTCTCATAGTCATGTGCTTCACAGATGGCCAGAAACATGTCCCTGAGAAGCCTGCTTTCCCCCACAATATGGACAGGCATCATTAAACTCCTTTACTCGTAACACCAGCCGGATCTTCATCCGGCCCCGTCCCTCCAGGAGCGCGCTTTTATGACTGCCTGCCCCCGCAGACGGCCCTTATTGCGATGCGCTGCCGCTCCCTGGAACACAGTCCGCCCGCCTGCTGCCCACTTGGCCCCGGCGGCGCTGTGCGCCGCCGTTTCCGGATCGTGATAAAAACAGAACATGCCCGCAAAAAACCTCTTGGGCCGGGCTGCGCAGACGGGCGTCCAAACACTTCTGATGCGCATTGCTGTGGATAAACCGTAGCGAAACCAGCCGAATTTGTTAAGAAACTTCCCCTCCCGGTACAGTGCTTTCCGGCGGGGCCGTGGCGGCGGTGGCGGCGAAATCCGCCTTATAATCTTGTTTTTCCACAGCTTCTGCCAAAACCCCCTTACGCCATTGGCAGTGTCCCCAATGGGGAAACGATGTGTTTCCAAGGTAGAATTCACAATTTAAGAGAATTTTTTCTACAATCAAAACAACCCTTGGTTACTCGAATCGACCTCTTCCACCGCAAAAAGCTACCCCCTTGGTGGTATTCTGCAGCCGCCGCCCGGCCCTGCCCGCCATCGTTCCGGCCTTTGGCGTACCCCCTCTGCCCGGTTTGACACAGCGGCCGGCGTGCTACCTTCAGGACATTCATTATGTCATGCCGGGGGGCAACATGGTTATGTTGAGTGCGTCCGTTGCGCAAACGGGCAAGGTATTGTTTTCCAAGTCACTTCAAAGGCAAATCTCTTCTCTGGCACGGCTGGCCCTGGTGCAGCCGGGGCATCGCAGCGCCCCGGTTCTGACCAGCGCCGCAGGCCTGGGCGAACCCTGCCCGGACACCGCCGCGGCGGCGCTGCGGCGCCAGTTGCAGCCGGGGGCCGCCAACGGCTTCCGGCCCCGGCGCGCAGGCGGGCCCGCAGCCCAGGCCCTGGCGGCGCGGCTGCCGGACCCGGAGCTGGCGGCGGATCTGGCCGCGGGCCGCGGCTGGACCCTGTTTTCCTGCAGCTTTGAGGACGGCAGCGAGGATCTGATCGCGCTGAAACTGGAAGGCGGCCCGCATGACGCCCATTGCAGCGACATCCTGCAGGCGATCTGGCCGGTGCTGCGCGAGGACAGTCTGCGCGAGCTGGCGGGCGAGACCCAGGCGGCGGTGACCAGCGCGCTGTTGTGGACCATTTCCAAGAAAACCGACAGTGCGGTGCTGGTGCTGGATGGCGAGGGCACGCTGCTGCATTGCAATGAATCGGGGCGCGACATGCTGGATGGCGGTGCTCTGCTCAGCGACGGCAGCGGCCGCCTCAGCTGCGCCAGCCCGGGCGAGACCGCGGGGTTTTATGCGGCGGTGGCCGAATGCGCCCGCAGCCAGCGCGGCGGCGGCGGCAGCTCGGGCCAGCACCCGCGCGAGCTGATCCTGTTCCTGGAGGAGCGCGACAGCGGCATGCGGCTGCCGGTGTCGCTGACCCGCTACCGCTGCGCCGGCGCCGACATGCCGCTGGTGGTGGCGATCCTGCCGCGCCAGCCCGACCGCACCCGGATCGAAATGCTGGCCCAGAAAATGGGGCTGTCGCCCTCCGAGGCGCGGGTGGCGGCGCTGATCCAGCTGGGGCTCAGCAACCGCGAGGCGGCGCATATCGCAGGCCTTAAGGAACAGACTTTCAACACCTATGCCAAGCGGGTGCTGGCCAAGCTGCAATCGGCGGGCCGCGCCGAGATGGCGCAGCGGCTGACCTGGCAGGCCTCATTGGGGAGAGCGTCATGAACAAGCTGACGCTTGACGCACCCGTGCAGGGGCCGCCCGCCCCGGCCGGCAGCCCCCGCCCCGCAGCTGCCGCCGCGCAGGACCGGCCCGCACAGGACCGGCCCGCAGCGGAACAGGCCAAAGCAGAGCAAGCCAAAGCAGAGCAAGCCGGGCCGGACACTGCAGGCAAGCCGGCCCAGCCGCCGCGGCTGAGTGCGGCAGTGCTGGCACAGATTGCCGCTGCCCTGCGCCAGGGCGGGCCCGACGGCGCGCCGCTGGCCGCACAGGCGGATCTGGTGGCCCTGCACAAGCGCATCGCCGAGATGTTCACCACTTTGAACGAGGGGCTGGGCGCGCAAGCGGCGCAAAAGGCCGCCGCCGACCGCGCCGCGCTGAGCGCCCGTATCGACCAGCTGGAGGATGCGGTGAACCGGATGGAAGGCGCGCTCAGGATCGAGTTTGAACCGGTGCTGAAATCGGCGCTGGCCGAGGCGCTGGCACAAACGGCGCCGCAGCCGCGCCGCCGCTGGCGCGGGAGGCTGGCGGCAGCGCTTCTGGCGGCGGCGGCGCTGGCGGCCGGCGCCTGGTGGCACACACCGCTGCAAGAGGCCGCGGCAGCGGCGGCGCAGATCGTGGACGGCTGGCTGGGCGGCGCGTTGGGCGGCTGGCTGGAAATGATCGGCTAAATCACTGATTCAGTCCCCATTTGGGGGCATCGCAGACCCGGCCTTTGCGCTGCAATAGACCCAGAAGGCAGCATCACGCCTTTCCCGCGCCGCCGCTGCTGCAACCGCAGCAGACCCCGGCGCAGGGGCACTGACCCAGGCAGCTGCTGCTGCCCTGCCCCGCACAGTACAGTTAATGAGGAGGACGTTTACCATGGGTATCGAAGACAGAACGCCAGACTGGGAAGTCTGCAACCCCGAATGCGACATCCGGTTCAGCGACAAGAAAACCGACCCGGACTACAATGACGGCACCACCGAAATCGGCGGCACCGACGGCAATGTGATCAACCTGAACGACCACGATGCCGGCGACAATGCCCGCGCCGGCGCCGGCGATGACGCGGTCTACGGCAATGAGCGCAACAACCGCATCGACGGCGAAAAAGGCCAGGACTATGTCGAAGGCCAGGATGGCGACGACCTGATCGAAGGCGGCACCGGCAATGACACCCTGTTCGGCGGCAATGCCGACGGCAAGGGCCATTACGTGCAGGTGATCACCGGCTATGAGACCAAGGTCAACCCGGACACTTGGGAAGAATACCAGGTGCCGATCTACGGCAAGAAATACATCGACGACGGCGACGACTGGATCGACGGTGAAGAAGGCTGGGATTACATCGACGGCGAAACCGGCAATGACACCCTGCTGGGCGGCGAGGACACCGACAGCGTCTTCGGCGGCAAGGGCGACGACCACATCTTCGGCGACGACGCCGATGGCAACTACAGCGCTTCCGACGGCGATGCCGGCGACTACCTTTACGGTGAGCTCGGCGACGATTGCATCGACGGCGAAGGCGGCGACGACTGGATGTGGGGCGACATGGGCCAGTCCGGCGAAACCGCCCAGGACGGCCATGACACCATGTACGGCCGCGACGGCGACGACCGGATGAACGGCCAGGGCGGCGACGACCGCATGTCAGGCGGCCTCGGCGACGACCTGGTGATCGGCGGCTCCGGCAACGACGAGATGTTCGGCGACGAACGCCAGTCGCAGAACGACGATCTTGATTTCGGCGCCGACAACGGCACCGGCAACAAGGACGAGCAGGTCGATGGCGACGACTGCATGCTGGGCGGTGACGGCAACGACACCATGGACGGCCAGGGCGGCGACGACAAAATGTTCGGTGAAGACGACGACGACCTGATGCAGGGCGGCCGCGGCAATGACCTGATGGATGGCGGCGCAGGCCGCGATGACGTCAACGGCGGTGCCGGCCACGACACCATGCGCGGCGGCTCCAACAACGACGTGCTGGAAGGCGGCGCCCAGGGCGACCTGATTTTCGGCGACCGCGGCAAAAATCTCGGCGCCGATGTCAAAGGCTACAAGATCGACTGGGACTGCTGCGACGAGGACGAAGTGCCGACCCAGGCCTCGCAGGGCCATGAAGGCGACGGGCTGAAAGAAGTCGCTTCCCCGGAATGCTACACCCCGAGAGACGGCGGTGAAGACGGCAATGACCGCATCCGCGGCGGTTCCGGCAACGACACCATGTTCGGTGAAGGCGGCAATGACGTCATCGTCGGCGGCCGCGGTGCCGACTACGGCTATGGCGGCGACGGCAATGACCGTCTCTACGGCGGCAAGGGCGGCGATCTGCTGCACGGCAACGACGGCGACGACTGGGTCCTCGGTAATGCCGGCCATGACCGGCTTTATGGCGATGACGGCAATGACACCATCAAAGGCGGCGACGATTCCGACAAAGCCTGGGGCGGTGACGGCGACGACAAGATCTTTGGCGATAGCGGCGACGACTTCCTTTATGGCAATGACGGCGACGACAAGATCTATGGCGGCACCGGCAATGACGTGGCCCATGGCGGCGACGGCAATGACACCATCAAAGGCAACGACGGTGACGACTTCCTTGACGGCAATGACGGCAACGACAGGGTCATCGGCGGCTCCGGCAAGGATGTGCTGCAGGGCGGCGAGGGCAAAGACACCCTGGGCGGCGGAAGCGACCGTGACTGCCTCTTTGGCGAGAACGGCAACGATCTGCTCAATGGCGGCAAGGGGGCTGACTTCCTTGACGGCGGCGAGGGCGATGACCGGCTGTTCGGCGGCAAGGGCGATTACAACGACTTCCTGAAAGGCGGCGCTGGCGATGACGACCTGACCGGCGGCGACGGCAAGGATGTCTTTATCATCGACCTGACCTGGGATGGCGCTACCTTTGCCTCCATGGATGGCACCGACACCATCCACGACTTCGACATCGACCAGGACCACGACGTGCTTCTGTTCCGTGTCACCAATGTGGGCGGCGGCCTTGGCACCTCGGCGCAGGATGCCTTCGGCGCCCTGGACGGCGGCGGTGCCACCGTGACCGACGACGGTACCGACACCAGCATCAGCGCTGGCGGCGCCACGGTGAACATCCTCGGCCTGACCGGCAACGAGGCACCGTTCACCTCGCTGGGACAGGACGCCATCCCGATCGGCGGCGTCGGCATCAACGCGGTGACCACCGGTGATGCGGGCTCCTATGAAGCGATCCGGGTGCTGACCTCTGACACCGGCTTTGACGACAGCTACGACAACATTTGGGGTCCCACAGCCGTCTGAGCCTTAGGAACGGCGGATCCGGGGGCAACCCCGGGCCCGCCCAGCCCTGGTTCAGGACAGCGATTTGGTCCCCGGCCAAGGATTGCATCCTTGGACCAGGGCGCTGTTCTCCAGATTTTATAGCTTCAATTCGTGCAGCCGGGGGGCTACGACAATGAAGATAAGACGGGTATTTGATGGTCAGCGGGGCGTGCTTGCCGCCATTTTCACGGCAAGCATTTTTGTAAACCTCCTTGTCCTGACAGCGCCGCTTTATATGCTGCAACTGTTTGCCCGGGTCATGGCCTCGGGCAGCATTCCAACCTTGATTGCTTTGACCACCGGCGCAGCCATTGCGCTGGTGTTCTTTTTTCTCTTTGACATGATCCGCCAGCGCCTGGTGGCGCGGCTTGGCTCCCGGCTTGAGGCGCGGCTCAGCCCGCTGGTGCTGGACGGCATGATCAGCGGCCGGATGCCGCCTGCGCTGCGCCAGGCGGAACCGATCCGCGACATTCAGGAGCTGCGCGGCTTTGTCACCAGCCCGGTGTTCCTGGCGCTCTTGGACGCGCCCTGGTCGGTGATTTTCCTGATGCTGATCTTCATGTTCAGCCCGATCCTGGGCCTGGTGGCGCTGACCGGTATCGCGCTGCTGTTCATCCTGGGCCTGCTCAGCGAAATAATGGCCCGCAAACCCTTGGAGGAGGCCGGCAAACAAGCCTCTGAGACCAATGCCGCAGTGGGTGAGATGATGGCCAATGCCGGCCTCATCCATGCCATGGGCAAGACCGCGCCGCTGATCAAGCGCTGGCAGCTCAAGGCGTTCTCGGCGCTGGTGTTCAACACCTTGGCCACCGACCGGATGGCGCTGATGACCTCGCTGGCCAAGGCGGTGCGGATGGGGCTGCAGATCGCGGTTCTGGGCACCGGCGTGGTGCTGGTGATCAACAACCAGCTGACACCGGGGCTGATGATTGCCTCCTCAATCCTCTTGGGCCGTGCCGCAGCACCGGTGGAACAGTCGATTGCCGGCTGGCGCGGCTTTCTGAAGGCGCGCAGCGCGCATGGGCGGCTGAACATGTTCCTCGCCCATCTGGGCGCCGCGCCGGAACGGCTGACCCTGCCCGAACCCGAAGGCCGGCTGTCGGTGGAAAACGCCACCGTGGTGCTGCCGGGGCGGCCCGATCCGCTGCTCCTGGACATCAGCCTCGAGCTGAAGCCGGGCCAGTCGCTGGGCCTCATTGGCCCGTCTGGTGCGGGCAAGACCACATTGGCCCATGCGCTGGCAGGCTTGCAGCCGCTGGTGCGCGGCCATATCCGTATCGACGATGCCGCCCTCACCGATTGGGATCCGGCGCAGATCGGCCAGCATATCGGCTTCCTGCCGCAGCGGGTCGAGCTGTTCCAGGGCACGGTGGCGGAAAACATCGCCCTCCTCGACCCTGCGGCCAGGCCGTCGGATGTGGTGGCCGCGGCCAAGCTGGCGCAGGTGCACGGGATGATCCTGTCCCTGCCCGGCGGCTACAACGCCGAGGTCGGCCCGCGCGGCGAGTTCCTGTCGGCAGGCCAGCGCCAGCGCATCGGTCTTGCGCGCGCCTTTTTCGGCGACCGCAAGCTGATCATCCTGGATGAGCCGAACGCCAATCTCGACCCCGAGGGCGAAGAGGCGCTGGCCGCCGCCATTGAGGAAGCCTGCGCCCGCGGCGCCGCGGTGGTGGCGGTGACCCACCGGCTCAGCCTGCTGCGCCGGGTCAGCCATGCGGCGCTGCTGCAAGAGGGCCGCATCGCCCGCTTCGGCGAGGCCCGCCATGTGATCGAGGCAGCAGCCCAGCCGCTGGCCCGCGCCCAGGCCGCCCAGGCCCAGGACGACCCTAAGATCGCCCCCTTCCGCCACCGCAACGCCGAAGGCGGGCAGGCAAAACCGGCAGACGATCCCCGGAGCGGCCCCAGCAATGAAGGAGCAAGCGCATGAGCCTGGTCGAACATGAGGACCGCAGCCCGGCGCCGCAGCCCGGCAGTGCTGCCGCCAACAGCGGCTTCCGCGACCTGATGCCCGCGGGCAGCAGCCAGGATGTGCCGCTGCCGCAGCGGCCGCCGACACGGGTGCGGCGGCTGGTGCTGTGGATGGCGGTTTGCGGCTTCGGGCTGTTCGGCGGGCTGGTGTTCTGGGCCGCCAAGGCGGAACTGACCAGCGCGGTGGTGGCCTCCGGCGCCTTCAACGTGGCCGGCGACCGGCTGGCGGTACAGCACCTGGAGGGCGGCATTTTGCGCGAACTGAATGTGGCCGAGGGCACCCGGGTGGCCAAGGGCCAGGTGGTGGCCCGGCTTGACGGCCGCCGCATCCAGGCGCAGCTGGCGATCCTGAACGGCCAGCTGGCCAGCCTCTTGGCGCAGCAGGCGCGGCTGCAGGCGGAACGCGCAGGCCGCGATGTGCTGCAGCCGGGGCCGGAGCTGGCCCGGCTCACTGCCCAGGCGCCGGAACTGGCGCAGCTGGTGGCGCTGCAGCAGGATCTGCTCACCTCCAACCGGGCGCTGTACCAGGGCCAGATGGACATCCTTGAGGGCCGCGTCAGCCAGCTGGAGGATCAGCTGGGGGGCCGCGATGCCCGCATCCGCGCCACCGAAGAACAGCTGGCGCTGGTGCAGGGCGAACTGGCCGATCTGACTGCGCTGTTTGAAAAAGGCCTGGTGCCGAAAACCCGCATCGGCCAGCGGCAGATGCAGCAAAGCGGCCTTCTGGGCACCCTTGGCGCGCTGGAAAGCGACCGCGGCAATGTGCTGGAGCGGATCGGCGAGACCGAAGAGCGGCGGCTGCAGGCCGGGCGCGACCGGGCGGCGCGGCTGGCAGCGCAAAGCCAGGACGTGCAGGAGCAGCTGCTGGACCTGCGCCAGCGCCTGGACGCCGCAAGAGACGTGGCCGAGCGCCAGATCATCCGCGCGCCGCGCGATGGCCGGGTGGTGGGGCTTTCCATCAACACCCTGGGCCAGGTGGTCGATCCAGGCCAGACCATTCTGGAGCTGATGCCCGAGGATGCGGGCCTGCTGGTGGAAACACGGGTGGCGGTGGCGGATATCGACGAGGTCTCGATGGGCAGCCAGGCGCGGGTGCAATTGACCGCCTACAGCTTCCGCAGCACGCCGCCGGTCAGCGGCGAAGTGGTGATGGTGGCGGCGGGCAGCAGCACCGACCGGGCCACCGGCGAATCCTACTACCCGGTGCATATCCGCATTGCCGAGGCGGATCTGGCCGCCCTGCCCAATGTGAAGGCGCTGCCCGGCATGCCGGCCCAGGCGATGATCGAAACCGGCCGCCAGACGCTGGCCGATTACCTGATCAGCCCGGTGCTCTCCAGCATGTCGCAGGCCTTGAAAGAAGGCAGCGGCTAGCGCCGCGCCGCAAGAACGGAAGGCCGCGGCCCCGGGGGGAGGCCCGCAGCCTGTCCGGGCCCGCTTCAGCCGTCAGGGCTGAGGCGGGCCTGTTAATGTTTGCCGTCTGCCCCGTTTCCCGGCTTCCCTACCCGGCCCCCTTCCCGGCGCCGCGCTCTGCGGCCTCCCCCGGACAGATACCCTGACCCATGGGGGCCGGGGATACCCCTCCGCACCCCGCGCCTATCCTTTGGTGCAGCCGGCAACCGGCTCTGCCCATGCTAGAAAAGGGTCAACGCAAACACGCACCGCCCCGGCCCCCCCGGACGCACCGCAAGGAGACAAGCCCATGACCCTGATCAGCACCCTCACCGGCCTCATCGCAAGCCTGGCAGCCGTGGCCGCAGGTTTCCTCCTGGGTCTGCCGCTGCTGGCCCTGGCCATTCTCTACCCGGTGGCCGGCGTGATGGGCTGCATCGCCAGCCAATGGGCGCTGGAACAGCGCGAGCGCCTGGCAGCCGCCGGCCCGCAGCTGTCCTATTACAGCCCCCAGGCCTACTTCGGATAACCCGCGCGCCCCGATGCACCGTCCCGGCCGGACCCGCCTCCCCCCGGGCGGGACCCGGTTGGGCCCGGCCTGCCGCTCCCCCGGTTTCAGGTTTCCCCTCCCCCTCCTCCGCTGAGGCCCGGAACCGGGGGTCGCGCTGCTGCAGTTTTGCAAGCCCGCATCCCGCAAACACCCCGCCGGAAATAAGGCCGATCCGGACCAAATGTTTCGCGCGCGAAACATTTGGTCAATCATACTGACCTATCTGATAGCGGCATATTCCGCCTTTCCACGGAAAGGCGAAGGCCTGCGGCGCGGGTATTTGGAACCAGAAAGAAGCGGCAGGGACAGCAAAGCCGGCCTGCTTCTTTCTGGTTCCAAATACCCGGGTTCCCCGGCAGCCCGGGGCGCGGCAGCGGCTACTGCGCGGCGCGTTTGCGGACCCAGCCCAGAAACGCCGCATCCGGCACACGCAGACGCGGCGCGCCGGAACGCAGCCACATGGCGCGCCACTCGGCCTCCAGCGCATAGGCGTCGGCGCCGGGGATCAGCGCGCGCGCCTCCTCCAGCGTCTGCGGCTTCAGGCTGGGCGCATTCAGCACCGCCTCGGTCACCGCCCCCTTCTGGGAGAAACGGATCAAATCGCCCTCCAGCTCCTCCAGCGCGTAATCCGGCAAGGGCTGGGCCGTGATCATGTCGCGGATCATCTTGCGGAACACCCGGCGCGGTGACGCCGACCCGGATTTCTTCAGAAGCGTCTCCACCGAAACCTGCCAGCTGTTCTGGCGGCCGCAATGCTTGCGCGCCAGCTCATAGATCCGCCGCTCCAGGGGTTTGCGGAGGCGGAAATAATCGCGGCTCAGCGTCAGCACCGATTTCGACAGGACCGCCCGGTACAGCCAGTCGCTGAGCGTCACCGCCACGCTGACCATCTTGCCGCCGCGCGCTTTGCGGACAATCTCCCATTTCTCAATCAGGCCAAAGCCCGTCGTGACCTCCTGGCCGCCGGTGACGATATTGGTGGTGATGCGGGTGCCCGCGAGCCGTTCAAACGCCTCGCGCAGGCGCCGGTAAGCGTCACCGCTGGTTTCACGGTTGGTGGCAATCAGCAGGTCATGCGCTTTCAGATGCAAGGTCCGGCTCACCTGGCGGCCGGCATTCAGCGCCGCCATCAGCTGGCTGATGCAGAAGATCAGAATGTCCTTGTCGTGGATTGTCGCCAGCCCTTTGACCGAAGGCACCACGGTGATCTCGGCGCCATTGTGCTGGTAGTTCAGAATGCGCCGGTCCGGCCTGGTGCCCAGCGAGAACAGCGGATGCTCCATCGACGCCAGATCGTTTTTGGGGATCGCCCCGAAGATATCGCAAAGGAAAAAATCCCCCTGCCCCTCTGGCGGAATCCCCGCCGCTGTCAGCTCTGCTGCCATCTGCCTGCCCGTAATCTGCTCTGCCGGCCGCCGGATTTCTGCGAATCCTGTGCGGCTGTTTTATCGTGGTTTTGATTACGCTCACCCTAGGGTTATCCACAAGCCGCGGCAACGGGGGTTCGGAATCGCATTGTCGGGGGTTCGGAGTCGTTTGATCGGGGTTTCAGAGTCGCTGCCCCGGAAAAAACCTGCCCGATCGCCAATGAAAAAAGGGCTTTGCGCAGCTGCCTGCCTGCCTATAACTAATAAATAACTCATAATTAACAGGGCAGATTTTTTTGACAGCCCTGAACAGCCGCCGCTGAACCCGCCGCAACTGTTGAATTTGCTTAGAAAAATCAGGGGAGATGCGCATTCTGCTTCCATGTGCGGTGTTTTCTGGTATCATGTCAAAAAGGCAGCACATCAGGCTGCAGGGCAGCAAACAGCAGCATTCCACACCGGCAGGGCCGCAAGGCCCGCACACAGCAGGCAGATCCTCATGGCGCGAGATATCCACAGGAAAGACCTTCCCCGGGCAAGCAGCAGCCTGCCCCCCTATTTCAGCATTGATCCCGATGCCGCCCTGGCGGATCTTGATGCCCCGGCCAGCACCGCAGGCTTTGCCGAGATCGCTGCCGCCTGCGCCCAAGGGCGCGCCGATCTGGCCAGCCGCGGCATGAACGAGGAGGGGCGCAAAGAGCTGCGTCTGTTCTCGACCTGGGAAATCACCCGCTATCTGATCCCGGTCGCCCAGGCCCATTTCCGCCGGGTGCTGAAGGCCAACCCCGATCTGCCCCAGGGCCGCTCGGAGACCGAAGGCGGCGCCAAATGGTTCACCCTGGACGAGGTACTGCGCTTGCGGGCGCATTTCGGAAGCCAGGGATCAAAAGCCAAGGAATACATCCCCTACCGCCCCGAAGGGCTGCCCGCCAAGATGGTCGCGGTGGCGAACTTCAAGGGCGGGGTCGGCAAGACCTCCACCGCGGCGCATCTGGCGATGTCGGCCGCACTCGACGGCTACAAGGTGCTGGTGATTGATCTGGACAGCCAGGGCTCGATGACCTCGATCTTCGGCGGCCGGGTTGAGGATGAATGGCAGACCGCCTTCCCGCTGCTGGCGCGCCATTACGGCGAGCATCTGCGCATGGAAAACCAGCGCCGCCTGGATCGCGGCGATGCCCCCCAGCCGCTGGACGAAGCGCTGGATGCGGCGATGGAGATGACCGCTAGGGACGTGATCCAGGACACCCACTGGCCGAACATCGACCTCATTGGCGCGCAGCTCAATCTGTATTGGGCGGAATTCCAGATCCCGGTCTGGCGGATGGCGGCGCGCAGCTGGAAGCTGTGGGATGCGCTGACCGAACGGCTGGAGGCGGACGGGGTGCTGGAGCAATACGATGTGATCTTCATCGACACGCCCCCGGCGCTTGGCTACCTTACCATCAACGGGCTGTCGGCGGCCGATATCCTGCTGGTGCCGATGGGGGCGTCGTTCCTGGAATTCGATTCCACCGGCCGCTTCTTTGACATGCTGCATTCGACCTTTGCCTCGATCGAGGAGGGCGAGAACCTGGCGGCCCGTGCGCTTGGCCGGCCGGGCCTCAGCTTTGAATGGGATGCGGTGCGCACCGTGATCACCCGCTACGACAGCGCCCAGCAGGGCGAGCTGGCGGCCCTGATGCAGGCCTATATGGGCCGGGTGCTGTCCCCGCATAAGCAGGATTACACCGCGCTGATCGGTCAAGCGGGTGAGCAGGTCAGCGGCATCTACGAGGCCGACTACCGCGACTTCAACCGCGAGACCTATGCGAGAGGCCGCGAAACCTTTGATGAAACCTATGCCGCCTTCAAGAAGCTCTTGATCGGGGTCTGGCGGCGCGAGGCGTTGCAGGAACAGCAGGATCAGCGCGCGGCGGGCTAAGGCCCTAACAAGGACTTTCCGGCAGGATAGCAGCCCGGAGACAAGAAGACAGGTCAGGACAGAACATGGCAAAACGCAAACGGCTTTCCCCGGCGCAGACCGGTTACCTGACGGCGGCGCCTGCGGGCAAACCGGCGCTTGGCACCGCGTCCAGTGTGGGGGCGGCGCCGATTGCCCAGGTCGCCTCGGATGCCTCGGCCCAGGCGGCGCTGCAGGAGCTGTCCGGGGTTCTGGAAACGGCGCGTGCCAAGGGGCTGATGATCGAAGAGCTGCCGCTGGCGGCGATTGATGAGAACCACCTGGTGCGCGACCGGATTGAGCAGGACGAGGAAGAGCTGCAGGCGTTGATGGCATCGCTGCGGGCCCGCGGCCAGCAGACCCCGGCGGAAGTGGTGCCGCTGGAGGATACATTTGGCGGCCGCACCCACGGTCTGATCTCCGGCTGGCGCCGCCTGACGGCCCTGCGCAGACTCTATGAAGAAACATCAGACCCTAAGTTTGCCACGATCAAGGCGCTGGTGATCAAGCCCGGCAGCGCCGAAGCCTCTTATGTGGCGATGGTCGAAGAAAACGAGATCCGGGTGAACCTATCCCATTATGAGCGCGCCCGCATCGCCGTGCGCGCCTGCAAGGAGGGTGTCTTCACCCGCCGCAAATACGCGCTGCAGGCGCTGTTCGGCAATGCCACCCGCACCAAACGCTCCAAGATCGGCAGCTTTGTCACCCTGGTCGAAGCACTCGATGCGGTGCTGTTCTACCCCACCGCCATCAGCGAAAAGCTGGGCCTGGCGCTGGTGCGCGCGATCGAGGCGGACGAAGGCTTTGCCGCCCGCGCCACCCAGGCGCTGCAGGCCGCGGACCGCTCCAGCCCCGAGGCAGAGCTGGACGTGCTGATGCGTCTTGCGGAAGGGGATGCGCCGGCGCAAACGCCCTTGTTAGACACTGATACCTCCCCTGCCCCGGCCTATGAAACCCCGCCCGCCCCATCCGCGCCGGTGCCGCCGCTGGTCAGCCGCCCGCGGGTGCGCGGGGCTTATGATTGGGACGCCGCCCAGCCCGGCGAGCGGATTTCCCTGCCCGCGCCCAAAGGGGTGACCCTGGGCTATACTCCTAGCGAACAGAAGATTGAGATCAGCGGGTCCGGCGTCAACGCTGCCCTGGCCGAGGCACTGCAGGCCTGGCTGAAAAAACTCTGATCAGAGTCTGCAGGCTTTCATCTTTCCCAGGGCTCCGCCCGTTTGAAAGCGAAACCGTCCCCCGGACGGTTTCCAGGAAGCTTTCTCACCCCCCGCCGGAGGCCAAGGGCTTTTCAAAGGAAAAGCCCTTTTCAGGCTCTGGTCATGCCCTGAAACTTGAGAAAACGCGCGGCTGAATTAGGTCAGTACGGTTGACCAAATGTTTCGCGCGCGAAACATTTGGTCCGAACCGGATCTATCCCGGAGCGCCGTTCAGCTGGCCGCGCCCCACCGCCACATAACTCTCAAAACCGGCCCGTTTGGCGGATTTGGATGAGTAGATATTGCGCAGATCTGCCATCCGCGGCACCTCCATTTTGCGCGCCAGCTTCTTCAGATCCAGGGCGCGGAACTCGTTCCATTCGGTCAGCAGCACCACCAGATCGGCGTTTTGCGCCGCCTTATAGGGGTCCTCTTCCCATTTGACGCCGGGCAGCAATGCTTCGCCCTCGGCGCGGCCCTGCGGGTCCACCACCCGCACCCGTGCGCCGCCGCCGACCAGGGCCGGCACGATGGTCAGACTGGGCGCATCGCGCATGTCATCGGTGTTGGGTTTGAAGGTGACGCCCAGCACCGCCACGGTCTTGCCGTTGAAGGACCCGCCGCAGATGTCGCGCAGCTTTTCGACCATCCGCGCCTTCACCTCGTCATTGACCCGCATCACCGTCTCGGTGATCCGCATCGGAAAGCCATGGTCCTGGCCGATCCGCGCCAGGGCGGCAGTGTCCTTGGGAAAACACGAGCCGCCATAGCCGGGGCCCGCATGCAGGAATTTGTTGCCGATGCGGCCGTCAAAGCCGATACCGCGGGAGACTTCCTTGACGTCCGCGCCGACCCGCTCGCACAGGCCCGCCACTTCGTTGATGAAAGTGATCTTGGCGGCCAGGAATGCATTGGCGGCGTATTTGATCATCTCTGCCGATTCCAGATCGGTGGACAGGACCGGGTAGTCGCGCAGGTAAAGCGGCCGGTAGATTTCTGCCATCACCTCGGCTGCGCGGTCGTTCTGCACCCCGACCACCACCCGGTCGGGTTTCATGAAATCCTCGATCGCCGCGCCTTCGCGCAGGAATTCAGGATTGGAGGCGACGTCGAACTCCGCCTGCGGATTGGCCTTGGCAATTACCTGTTTCACCTGCCGGTTGGTGCCCACCGGCACGGTGGATTTGGTCACCACCACTGCATAGCCGGTGAGTGCTGCGGCGATCTCTTCGGCGGCGGCCATCACATAGGTGAGATCGGCATGGCCGTCGCCGCGCCGGGTCGGGGTGCCGACGGCGATGAACACCGCCTCGGCGCCCGCCACCGCCGCCGCCAGATCGGAGGTGAAGCTGAGCCGCCCGGCGGCCACGTTCTTCTCCATCAGCTGGTCCAGCCCCGGCTCGTAGATCGGCACTTCGCCGCCCTGCAGCCGGGCGATCTTGCCCGCGTCCTTGTCGACGCAGATCACATCATGGCCGAAATCCGAAAAACAAACGCCGGACACCAAGCCGACATAGCCGGTGCCAATCATTGCAATACGCATGGAATGCCCTTTTCCCAATCCCCGTCCGGCCGCTTGGCTGCAGCCATTGTTATGAGTTTAGAGGAATATACAGCGCCGGACAGGGCGCAAGCCGGTTTTTGTGCTGCCGTTGCTGAAGATGAAAAGAGTGGGTCCGATACGGACCAAATGTTTCGCGCGCGAAACATTTGGTCAATCATGCTGACCTAATTGCGGGCGGTGAAATCCGCCTTTCCCTAGAAAGGCGGAGGCCTGCGGCGCGGGTATTGGGGACCAGAAAGAAACAGTGGGGGAGAGGACAGCAGCTGGCTTCTTTCTGGTCCTAAATACCCAAATCCGCCGGTTGTCCCGGGGCGCGGCACAGGCATTCTGCAATGCAGGTGCAAAAGGCGGGGGGTCAGATGCGGTAATAGTCCCGGTACCAGGCAGCAAAACGGGCGACGCCCTCGGCAACGCCGACTTGGGGCTGATAGCCGGTCAGCGTGCTCAGCAGGCTGGTATCGGCCCAGGTGGCGGGCACGTCTCCGGCCTGCATCTCCAGCATGTTTTTCTGCGCTTCAATGCCAAGCGCCGTCTCAAGCGCCGCGATATAGTTCATCAGCGGCGTCGGCTTGCTGGCGCCGATATTGACCACCCGGAACGGCGCCACCGGGCTGAGACTGTCCTGCTGCGACACCGGTTCGGCACCCGGCACCGCCGCGATCAGCCCGGTGATGCCGGTGACCAGATCGTCGATATAGGTGAAGTCGCGGCTCATGCGGCCGTGGTTGTAGACGTCGATCGGCAGGCCTGCCAGCATCGCCTTGGTGAATTTGAACAGCGCCATGTCGGGCCGGCCCCAGGGGCCGTAGACGGTGAAAAACCGGAACATGGTGACGGGCAGGGCGTAGAGATGGGCATAGGAATGCGCCATCGACTCATTGGCCTTTTTGGTGGCGGCATAAAAGGACATCTGGTGGTCGGTCTGCTGGCGTTCTTCAAACGGCATTTCAGTGTTGGCGCCGTAAGCCGAGGAGGTGGAGGCCATCAGCAAGTGCTTGGGCGGATGGGCGCGGGCGGCTTCCAAAAGCTCAAAGCTGCCGATCAGATTGGCCTCCAAGTAGTCGCGCGGCGCGTCAATGGAATGGCGCACCCCGGCCTGGGCGGCCAGGTGGATCACCGCATCCGGTTTGTGCTCCTCAAACAGGCCCATCAGCCGGCCGGGGTCTTCCAGCCTGCCGATGACGGGCGTGAAGCCCGGGGGCTGCGCCAGCATCGCATGGCGGCGCTGTTTCAGCGTCACGTCGTAATAGGTCGACAGGCAATCCAGCCCGATGACCCGCCAGCCTGCCGCCAGCAGCCGCGCTGCCAGGTGATATCCGATGAAGCCGGCCGAACCGGTGATGAGAGCTGTT
Source organism: Leisingera sp. MMG026 (assembly GCF_021654205.1). Lineage (NCBI taxonomy): Bacteria > Pseudomonadati > Pseudomonadota > Alphaproteobacteria > Rhodobacterales > Roseobacteraceae > Leisingera > Leisingera sp. MMG026. Next base: position 35,951 of record NZ_JAKFZM010000009.1, read on the forward strand.
TGCATGGCTCTTAGGTGGCGGCTTCCTGCCGTTCTGTCAAACGCTTTGCCCGAGGGAACGGCGGCGGAAAGCCGGGGGCAGGCGGTAAAGGATTTGACAGTGCCAGGGATTTATGAGCTTTCGGGGCCGCATAAGCGGCATCAGATTCCATCAGACAGGCAAGGAGCCCCGGGTGAGCACGGCAGAAGTAATCGGCACCGGGAAACCGGCAGCGGCACAGGCCCTGGAAACCGTTCCGGCAGGCGCCGGGCGGCTGGTGGCGGTGGTGGTGACTCACAACCGGCTGGACAAGCTCAAGGCGACGGTGGCGCGGCTGCTGGAGAGCCCCGCGCATGAGCTGGCGGCGCTGGTGGTGGCCGACAATGCCTCGACCGACGGCACCGCCGAGTGGCTGGCGGCGCAAGGCGACCCGCGGCTGGATATCTGCACCAGCACTGAAAACCGCGGCGGCGCCGGCGGCTTTGAGATGGGCATGCGCCGGGCGATGGAGCAGCACGCGGCGGATTGGCTGGTGGTGATGGATGATGATGCCTGTCCTGCACCCGGCGCCCTTGCCGCCTTTCATGCCCGGCCCCGGCCGCTGGACACGGCGCTGGCGGCGGCGGTTTATTTCCCCGGCGGGCAGATCTGCGAGATGAACCGGCCCTCGGTGAACCCGTTCTGGAACCCCTCGGTCTTTCTGCGCACGCTGCTGAAAGCGCGCAACGGCTATCACATTCCCTATACGGCCTATGAGGCACCGGCCCCGATGCCCATTGATCTCACCTCCTTTGTCGGGCTGTTCCTGCCGCGGCGGATGGTGGAAGCGGCGGGCTATCCGGATCCGGGGCTGTTTCTGTACGGCGACGATGTGATTTACACGCTGGGGCTGCGGCGGCGCGGCGAGACGATCCTGTTCGACCCGGAGCTGCGGTTTGAGCATGACTGCTCGACGTTTCAGAATGACCGGCACCGGGTGTTCCGCCCGTTGTGGAAAGTCTACTACGCTTACCGCAACGGGCTGATGATGTACCGCAAGGCAGCCGGCCTGCTGTTCTGGCCGCTGCTTTTGGTGGTGCTGCTGAAATGGCGGCTGACCGCGCGCCGCTATGGCGCAGGCCAGCGGGCCGCCTATCTGCGGCTGCTGCGCCACGCGGCCTGGGACGGGGTGCGGGGCAGGACCGGCCGCTCCCATGCCCGGGTGCTGGAGCTGGCGGGCGAAGACTGATCTGCGCCCTGGCCGCCTGTCTCCCGCCGCAGGTCTCAGCGGTTCAGGATGTCGCGGTGAAAACGGCCCATCAGGACCAGCCCGAGCGCAAACAGGATCAGGCTGGTGGCCAGCACATAGGTCACGCTGACGTAAGCGGCGGTATAGCTGGGATAAAACCCGCTGCGCATCAGACCGGTGATATGCATCAAGGGGTTGAACCACAGGATGTCCTGCGCCAGCGGCGGCAGATCCTCATAAAGAAACAGCACGCCTGAGGCCAGGAACAGCGGCCGGGTGATCACCGACCAGGCCACGTCCCACAGCGGGTAGAGCCCCATCAGCACGCAGTTCAGGGTGCCGACTCCCAGTCCCAGCAGCAGCGAGAGCACCATGGCCAGCACTGCGGGCGGCAGATCCAGCACCGCGCGGCTGTCGGTCACCGCATAGACGCCGCCGATCAGCAGGAAGGTGATCAGGATGCCAGTCAGGCTGTTCAGCAGGAACCGGGCCAGCACCGCGTCCAGCCAGGTGACAGCCGGAAATTTCAGCAGCGGCTTGGAATAGGCAATCGCCCGGCCGGTGGTGGCTGAAATGCTTTGGTAGAGATTGAAGGGCAGAAAACCGGTGGCGTAGAACAGCAGGAAGCTGGTGCCCAGCGACGGGGTGCGGATCACCAGAGAAAAGCCGATCGCCAGGAACAGAATGGCCGCCATCGGTTCGAGAATAGCCCAGAGATAGCCGCCGGGGGTGCGCCCGTAGCGGGTCGACATCTCCCGCAGCACCAGGGCAGCCACTGTGCGCAAGGTGGCAAAGCGCCGGGCGCGCCCGGGGAGGGGCAGCTGGGCCGGGTACTGGGCAGGAGACTGGGCGGGGGGCAGGGCCGGAGATTGGGCAGGGGCCGCCGCAGGCGTGGTTCTGGTCATGAATACCCATTGTGAATATGCGCTGTGCAGGCGATAATATGAAAGAAAGACGAGGCAATTACAAACGGCTGCAGGCCGGGGTAAGCAGATTATGACACAGGATCACCCGGCGGCGCGGCAAAAGGCTGCCGCCCAGTTCCGTACTGGCCGGAAAGCCGCAGACAGGGACACCCCGGCCGCAGCGGTGCCCGCCGGCACGGAGCAGGCCGGGCCTGCTGCGGAGGCCGGGCCTGCAGAACAGCTGTCCGCAGCACCCAGCCGTAAAAGCCGCGGCAAAGGCGGCAAGCTCAAGCGGCTGCGCCGCAAGGTCCAGGACGCCGAAAGGGCCCAGGCGCTGCTGGCGCAGAAAGCCGACAGCCTGGAGGCGCAGATTGCTGAAACCCCGGCTTACCCGGTGGCGCGGCCTGCCCATGTCAAGACCCGCCACCGCGGCGTGATCGCCAGCTTTGCGGCATTGGTGCTGCTGCCGCTGGCGGCGGCTGTGTTTTATCTGTTTGCGGTGGCCGAGGATCAATATGCCTCCACCGCCGGTTTCACCGTGCGCAGCCAGGAAAGCTCCGGTGCGAATGAGCTGCTGGGCGGGCTGGCCAGTTTTGCCGGCAATACCACGGCCTCGGACAGCGATATCCTGTATGAATTCATCCAGAGCCAGGAAATGGCCGAAGCGGTCAATGCCCGGGTGGACCTGCGCGCCCATTACAGCCAGTACTGGCCAACCGACTGGGCCTTTTCAATCTGGCCCGATGCAACGCTGGAGGAGCTGGTCTGGTTCTGGCACCGGGTGGTGCGCATTTCCTATGACAGCGGCTCGGGGCTGACTGAAGTGCGGGTCACCGCCTTTGACCGGGACATGGCCCGGGCGGTCAGCCGCGCCATCGTCGACGAAAGCCAGATCCGCATCAATGCGCTGAACGAACAGGCGCGCGCCGATGCGATGCGCTATGCCGAGGCCGATCTGATGGAGGCGGTTGAGCGGCTGAAGCTGGCGCGCGAAGAGCTGACCCGGTTCCGCACCCGCACCCGTATCGTCGACCCCGCGGCCGATATCCAGGGCCGCATGGGGGTGATGAACAACCTGCAGCAGCAGCTGGCGGAGGCGCTGATCCAGTACGATCTGCTGGCCGGCACCGTCAGCCCGGGCGATGTGCGCCTTAAACAGGGGCAGCAGCAGATTGAGGTGATCCGCGAACGGATCAATATCGAACGCCAGGCCTTTGCCTCCAGCAATACAGACACCGGGGCGGTGGGCGAGGATTATCCCTCGCTGATCTCGGAATTCGAGCGCCTCACGGTGGACCGGGAGTTTGCCGAGGAGACCTACCGCGCGGCGCTGACCGCGCTGGAGGTGGCGCGCGACGATGCCGCCCGTCAGAGCCGTTACCTTGCGACCTATATCACCCCGACCCTGGCCGAGGAGCCGGAATACCCGCGCCGCTATGTGCTGTCGGCGCTTGCCGGGCTGTTTTTGCTGCTGGGCTGGTCGATCGGGGTGCTGATCTATTATTCGATCCGCGACCGCAGCTGAGAGGCCGCCTATGATCCGCTTCGAAAACCTGACCAAGAGCTTCCGGCTCAAGGGCGAGCGCAAGGTGGTGATCGACAATCTGAACCTGACGCTGCCGCCGGGGAAATCCCTGGCGCTGCTGGGCCGCAACGGGGCGGGCAAGTCGACGCTGTTGCAGATCATTGCCGGCACCATGCGGCCCGATCACGGCCGGGTGGTGTCCGATGGCAGCATCTCCTGGCCGGTGGGGCTGGGCGGCTCGTTCCACCGTGATCTGACCGGCGCCGAGAATGTCCGCTTCATCGCCCGCATCTACGGGGTGGACACCCGCGATCTGGTCAATTTTGTCGGCGAGTTCGCCGAGCTGGGCAAATTCTACCACATGCCGATGCGCAGCTATTCCTCGGGCATGCGCTCGCGGCTGACCTTCGGCGCCTCGATGGGGATCCGCTTCGACACCTATCTGGTCGACGAGGTAACGGCCGTGGGCGACCGGTCGTTCAAACGCAAGAGCCGGGCGGTCTTTGCCGACCGGATGAAGCATTCCAGCGCCATCATGGTCAATCATTCGATGGCGCAGATCCGCCAGTTCTGCAATGCCGGGCTGGTGCTGGAGGCCGGGCGGATCCGCTATTACGACGATCTGGACGCGGCGATTGCCGCGCATGAGGCGATGCTGGACTGATCCAGCACCGCTTCATGCGCTCAGGCGTCAGCGTTCAGGCCTCTGCCGGGACCGGATCTGCTGCCGGGGCCAGGGTTTTCTCCCAATAGGGTTTGCTGGCCATCTCGGCATAGCCGCTGCGGTAGACCGCTTTCAGGCGGCTGTGGTCGCGGCGGAAGGCGGCCAGGGTCTTGGCCATGCGCCAGGCCAGGCTGAAGAAGCGCCGCTTTGAGTGGGTGACGGTATAGCCCTTGCTGCCATCGGTGTTGAGATAGGTGAGCCGGGCGCCGCCGAAGGCCGGGAACACCAGGCCGCGCTCGCCGATGTTCAGCACCATCCGGTCGCCGATCGTCTTCCAGAACGGCACCAGATGGCCATTCAGGGTGAACAGGCCAAGATAATGCCGCAGGCGGCGCGGCAGGCGGCTGAAGCGGCGCCGCTCATCGGTGCTGAGGGTCTCTGCCGGCTGCCAGGCTTCGTCTTTGATCAGCGCCTTGATGTCGGCGCGGCGCGCACTCATGTCGATGTTCTCGTCAAAGAACTGCGGCCCCTGCATCACATCCTGCCAGGCCAGCAGCTGTGCCTCGGCGCTGTCGTATTTGCAGCGCAGCAGCGAGCGCAGCATGAAGCGGAGGGCGATTTTGGCGGTGCCAAGCGGGCTGCGCTCCAGCTGTTCGAACACCAGGTGGTGGATCAGGTGGTTGCGCAGATCCAGATACAGCGTCTGGGCGCTTTCCTTTTCGGTGAAATCATCCTGGAAGGAGACCACCCCGTTCAGGGTGAAGATGTTGAAATCATTGGCCAGCGAAAAACTGATGTCATCGCCGCGCACAAAGAACGGGAACGGGTGGCGGGCGGCCTGGGCGATGGGGAAGGCGAAGAACCACCAGCCGCCGTAAAGGGTTTCGGGGGCAGAGCGGGCAGAGCTGAATTCCATATCGATGACCTGGCCCGGGCTGCGCAGGTCGAGCCCGTTGTAGAGCGGGCGGCAGGAGCCGTCGAACCAGGCGCCGTTTTCCCACATGCACCATTTGTGGGTGTTGTTGATCATCGCGCCTGCCAGCGCGGCCTTGGGGTCCCGCGCCAGCGCCAGGAACATATAGGCGCGGGCGATGTTCTCCATGTGGAAGGAGGCATCGTCATCCATGAACAGGCAATGGCTGCAGCCGCGTTTACCGGCCTCCAGAAGCCCGCGGGCAAAGCCGCCTGCACCGCCGAGGTTGCGGTTCGGGTAGGGGGTGACTTTGTCGCTGGCAGCGATGCCGGCGCTCTGGCCGTTGTCGACCACCTGCACGTGGATATTGGCGCTGTGCTCGAATTCTTCCAGGAAATGTTCAAGCCGGGCCACGGTTGTCTGCACCTCCTGCTCGCGCTGGAAGGTGGTGATGGAGACCGCAAGCTGCGGCAGGCTGTCCGGCACGGCGGCGGTGGCAAAGCGGCCGCCGGTCAGGGTGACCTCGTCCCCCAGCGCCAGCACCTCGGCGTAAAGCACGCCTTCAATGCCGGGGCCTGCATATTCCGACAGGTCAATCTGATAGGGGGCGCCTTCCGCCAGCTCGGCGATGTCGCAATAAACCACTTCCCAGGACCGGTTGGGCTGGGCCAGGGTGATCTTGATTTCGGCTTTGCCGCTGCCGGTCAGCTCGGCAAACAGCGTGTCGAACGCGCAGCCGCGGTTCCATTTGCCCAGGCTGAACAGGTTGAAATAGGTATCAAACCTGACACAGGCGCCGCGGGACAGGGTGTAATGCCCGGTGCTTTGGGAAAAACCGGCCGGCCCCTGCACATGGCAGTAAAGCGCCTGTTCGGTGCAGATTTCTGGTTCGGGGGTGATGAAATTCTGCAGGGTGATCATGCGGGTCATTCCTTGAGGCCCGGAAACCGGGGTGCGGGCGTATAAACGGTTACTGGCACAAGTCTTGCTGCAGATCTGTGACAAAGCTTTGCAGCGCCGGCGAGGGCAGCTGGGCGGGGTCCAGGCTTTCCAGCAGGCGGAGGGTCGCCTGGGGTCCGGGCACCGGGCGGGTTTCGAGCATCTCTTCGATGGCCGGGAAAAAGGCCGCCTGGCCGGTGAGGCTGCTGAGATAGCTGTGCACCGGGGCAAAGGCCTCGGCAAGCTGGCTGCGCAGGCTGCTGCCGAACAGTTCCACCTCGCGGTTGCGCACCGGCAGCTCGCCGGCGGGCAGCTTCAGGAAGACCTCCCGCAGCGCTTTTGCCTCCTCTGGCGGCAGGCGGTGATTGCCCCGGCGGATGATCTCATAGGCGGCGCGCGGCAAACCGTGGTTGGCCGGGCCCTTGTGCGGCAGATCCTCCGGGAAGGCACAGCCTGCTTGAGCGGTGAAATCCTGCACCGAGCCGCCGGCCGTCAGGATGTCGTCGTAATTGCGGATATGCAGCCGGGCATTGCTGAAGATGCGGGTCCAGGGCTCCACCATCTTGCGGTAGTTGAAATGGATGGTTTTGGTGCTTGCCAGTGCGGCGCCGCCGTCCAGGGGTTTCAGCTGGTGGCCGAACCGCAGCCGCTGGCCGAACCAGGAGGCCATGTATTCATCGGGCTGGCGCAGCGCGCAGTAAAGCTCTTGCTCGGCATCGGGAAACAGATCGCGCAATTTGGCGATCAGATCCTCATGCCCGGCGCCGAAGTTGGAAAAAACCTCGGAGCACAGGATGACGGTGTGCGGCTGCAGCACGCTGACCTGGTTGCGGATTGTGCTGAGCATCGCGGGCAGGCCGGGCAGGGCGCCGTGCCAGGCCGGAGTGCCGCCGCCCTGCTTGCTGGCCAGCATCCGGAAGCCAAGCGCATTATGCGGCTCGCGCAGGTTCATGCAGCCAAGGTCCGGCGTGTCCTGGCGGCCAAGCGCCTGGGCCAGAAGATGCGACATGCCCTCGCTTTCCACCGCCGGATAGAGGATGCCATGCCGCAGCAGCTCCAGGGTGTTGCGGGCCAGATAGGCCTGCAGCGCAGTGGAGCCGACCTTGTGGTGGCCGAAATAGATAATGACTTTCATACCGGACCCGATAACTGAGGTGCTCTGGTTCGCCTATTCGGCAGCGGAGGCAGGCTGCAGGGCCGCTTCGGCATCGCGGACCCGCTTGCCGTGCAGGAAGGCGGGCCAATTGACCTCTCCGGCGTCCAGCAGCCCGCTGGTCATCCCGGCCATGAGGGTCAGCCCGTGCAATTCGGACGGAGACAGGTGATCGGCCGGGGCAGTGGACTGCGGTTTGGCGATGGCTTTCTTCACCGCCGTGTGCAGCTCGTTTTCCATCAGCGGTTCGCCGCTGAAAAACATGCGGTCCATATTGCGGGCATCCTCCAGGTAGCTGTCGCGGAGAGTCTTCGCCAAGGCCCGGTGCAGCTGCAGCCTGGTGCGCGCCGGCGCCGGCGGCAGATGCCCTGCCAAGCGGGAAAACTCCCAGCCGACCTTAAGCCTGAGGTCCTTGGACTGGTGCAGCAGTGCCTTCTGCAGCACTTTCAGACGCATCAGGTCCTCCAGGCACAGCGATTCATTGGCCTGGCTTTCGCCGCTGATGGTAAAGCCAAGGCCGCCAAAGGCGTGATGAATGAAATCGCTGACCACATCGCCCTGATAGAGCTGGCTGCGGATCATCGGGCGCAGGGTGAAGCGGTCAGCGAAATGCTCCCGCCAGGCGGCAAACCGCGGCAGGTAGATGAATTCCCCGACCTCCTTGCGCCGGGCGGCAAAGCTGTCCAGATCCGAGCGCAGGGCGCGCGGGGTGCCGACCTTGATGCGTTCGGCAAAGCTGGACAGGATGCGGGCGGCATGGGGGCGCACATAGCCGATGATACGGATCTCATCGGCAGCGCCGGCAAAGAAGGTGCCGGCAATCTCGTGAAACAGTGCCGCCGGGACGGTTTCCAGCGCTTCGGCCGAGACAAGGGCGAAATCGGCTTTTGACGCCTGGATCTGCGCGGCCAGCTTCTGGAGGGGCCTGCCGGCTTTCTGCCGGGCCTCCGGGGTCTCCGCATTGCCGTAGGCCCGGCACTGCGCGCCGAGGGTGTTGCTGGCCAGCCGGGCCGGATAAAAGACACTGTGCCCGTCCAGCGCCACCTGGCCCTTGGCAAAGGCCAGCTGAACCGAGGTGGAGCCGGTTTTGTGATCGCCGATGTGGAAAATCAGAGTCTTGCGGCGGGGACGTTCTGGGGCAGGCATATGAGTGCCGGATCCTGTGTTTGGTGCGGGTTTCAAGGCTGTGGTGTAGGGGATTTTCGCGCCGGAGACAATCGCCGTCCCGGACAGGCTGCGCAGCGGGTTGCGCTAAGCGGGAAAACTGTGCAGAGAAGCCGCAGGTTGCATCAGACGGTTTGGCGGCCCCGGTAATTTGACAGCGGCATCTCAGGTGATTTGACCATGGCATTGCAATTTTTAAGGGCCGGCCTGCGCGCCCTGGCACAGAGATGGCGGCGGCAAACCGGGCCGAAGGATACCAGGGCTGAAAACACCGGGCCTGAAAACACTGGGCCTGCGGCTGACGGGCCGGCACCGCGGCTTTATGTCTTCGGGTCCTCCTCGTCAGAGGTTTTTGATTACATCTTCGGCGCCAGCCGGCGCTACCGCAGCTATTGGGCCGGCGGCTGGTCAGCCCGGGGGCTGCGGAAGGACGCGAACCGGGGCTATGTGCTGCAATGCCTGCAGCGGGCCCGGCCGCAGGACATCATTTTCCTGCACTACGGTGTGGTGGATGCAGCTTTCAGTTCGGGCTACCGCATGGACCGCGGGGATTTCCTTGATCCCGAAAGCTTTTGCCGGGAGGCAGCCGAAGGGGTCGGGATGCTGGTGCAGGATCTGCGCGCGGCGGGCTTCAGCAATATCTATACAGTGGCCGTCGGCGCTCCCTGCCGGGTGCCGGAGCGGTATTTCCGTAAACGGTTCAAGCTGCACGGGCTGCCGCCGCGCTATCAGGCGCAGCTTTTGAACCGGATCAACCAGTTGATCAGCGGTTTCTGCGACCGGCGTGATCTGACACCGGTTCTGGGGGATGAGCACGGGGTGCTGAAGCGGGAATACCACCGGGCCAAGCCGAATCACCATGCCGATTACGTCAGGATCCAGGAACTGGTCTGGGAGGGGATCCGGGATATTCCCGGTCTGCCGCCGCGCCGCGCGGATTGGCGCACGGTGCTTTATAAAAGCGGTGTGCGCGGCGGGGTCGGCAAGAAAATCAGAGCGGAAAACTACCGGGCGGCCAATCTGAAGCGGTTCGAGCCCGCAGCGGCCTTGCCGCGGGAGAAAGCCCCGGCAGTGGAGGCATAAGGCGGGCCTGCGGAAAACTGCCGGTCTGCCGGGCGGACCGGCAGGCAGCCGGGTTGCCACAGGGGCGGGCAGTCCGTTAGCAGTGGGCGCAAAGTGCAGAGATGGGGCCATGGCCCGGCAGCCTTGGACACAACGATGATTGGTATGATTGCAGCCCGGTTCAGAAAATATCTCCGCGCCCGTTTGAGCCCGGCCTTGCTGTCGTTCCGTGCGGGCAGGGTGCGGGCCTGCCGGCCGCAGGGCGCGGCTGAGGCCCGGCTTTATGCATTTGGATCCTCGTCCTGCGAATTGTTTGATTACATCTTCGGAACCAGCAGCCAATACCGCTCCCATTGGGCCAGCGGCTGGTCGGCCCGCGGTTTCCTGAAGGCGGAGAACCGCAATTACGTGCTGGCCTGCCTGAAAGGCGCCAGCAGCGATGACATCATCTTTTTGCAATACGGCAATGTGGATGTGCAGTTCAATGCGGCGCACCGGATGCGGCTGGGCGATTTTCTGGATCCGGCCGGGTTTTGCGCCGAGGCAGCGGAGGGGCTGCTGAAGATGGCAGCGGATCTGCGGACGGCGGGGTTCAGCAGGGTCTATTGCATCTATGCCGGTCCGCCGGTGCCGCTGCCGGTCCGCTATTACCGCAAAGGCTTCGGCCTGCCCGCGGTCCCGGCCCGGTTTCAGGCGCAGATGTTCCGTGAGATCAACCGCTTGCTGGCAGGCCGGGTTGCACTGGTGGATATGAGCGATGTGCTGGCCGATGAACACGGCCTTCTGAAAGAGCCGTTCCGCCGCCCGTTCCCGGATCACCACGCGGATTACACCCGCATTCAGGAGCCGGTCTGGGCGCGCATCCGGGACATTCCGGGGATACCGCCGCGCCGGGCCGAGTGGCGCAGCCAGCTGTATCCGCATTGCCCGCGCGGGATCAGCAAGCTGATCAGCGGGGCCGATCTGCGGCCGACCGATATCGTCGCGCGCGAGGCGCTGGGGCTGCACCCGAAGCTGCGCGGACGCAGCCGGCCGGATGCGGCGGAACGTGAAATGACAGGGCTGCCGGCTTGAGGCATCCCGGGAATATGAGAGGACAGGATTAATGGCGGCAGGTAAATTTCTGATGGTGGGCGCGGGGCTGTCGGGGGCGGTGATCGGCCGCCATCTGGCCGAGGCAGGCCATAGCATCACCGTGATCGACAGCCGCCCCCATGCCGGCGGCAACTGCCACACCGAGCGCGATGCGGATACCGGTGTCATGGTGCATGTCTACGGGCCGCATATCTTTCACACCGATGACGCCGAGGTCTGGGACTATGTGAACAGTTTCGAGCGTTTCAAGCCCTATAAAAACCGGGTGAAATCCACCACCCGCGGGCTCACGGGCGAACAGGAAGTGTTCTCGCTGCCGGTCAACCTGCACACCATCAACCAGTTCTTCCGCAAGACCATGCGGCCCGAAGAAGCGCATGATTTCATCACGCAGGAACAGGCCGATACCTCGATCGCGGATCCGCAGACCTTCGAAGAGCAGGCGATGCGCTTTGTCGGCAAGGATCTCTATGAGGCGTTTTTCAAGGGCTACACCATCAAGCAATGGGGCATGCACCCTTCCGAGCTGCCCGCCTCGATCCTGAAGCGGCTGCCGGTGCGCTTCAACTATGATGACAACTACTTCTTCCACCGGTTCCAGGGGATGCCGGAGAACGGCTATACGCCGATGATTGAGAAGATCCTCGATCATGACAACATCACCGTTCAGCTGGAGACCGAATTCACCCCGCAGATGGGCGCCGCCCATGACCACGTGTTCTATTCCGGGCCGCTCGATGGCTATTTCGGCTATGAGCTGGGCCGTCTGGGCTACCGCACCTTGGATTTCGAACGCTTCACCCATCAGGGCGACTACCAGGGCTGCGCGGTGATGAACTACGGCGAGGAGGATGTGCCCTATACCCGCATCACCGAGCACAAGCATTTCGCCCCCTGGGAAGACCACGAAGGATCGGTTCTCTACCGCGAATTCTCGCGGCTGGCGGAGCCCGGCGACATTCCCTATTACCCGGTGCGCCAGGTGAAGGAGAAGGAACTGCTGGCCGCCTATGTGAAGCTGGCGGAAGCGACGGCGGGTGTTACTTTTGTGGGCCGTCTGGCCACCTACCGCTACCTGGACATGGATGTGACCATCCGCGAGGCGCTGGACGCCGCCCGCGGCTTTGCCGCCTGCCTGGACAAGGGCGAGGCCGCGCCGGCGTTCTTTACCGCGCCGTTGTAAGCGGCGGCTCAGGCGGTCTGGCGGCGGATGAATTTGCGCAGCCGGACCCGGGCGGCCTCGTCCAGCAGCTCCGCCCGGCCCCAGTCCTGGCTGCGCGCCGCGCAGAGCGTATCGGTGCGGGTGGCAAACAATGCTGCCAATTCGCTGCGTTCGGCCTCCAGCCGCCGGGTGATGTCTTCTGCCATGGCCGCGCTCAGATGCAGGCTGCTGCCGCGGGCGGGGCCTGGCGGGGCGCCGCGGGTGAAATCCCGCTTCAGCAGTTTCGGGCGCAGCTGCATATAGACCGGCTGGCTGACCTGGGTCTGCACATATTCGATTTCGGCCAGTTTGCGCGGCTGAATGCGGCTGTTGCGCCGCGCTGCCGTTTCGGGGGGCGGCAGGCCGAGCAGGTTGCAGAAATCGCTCAGCATGTCTGGCGCATCCAGATCCGCAGGCGCGTTCGAGCGCAGGACCAGACTGTCGCGGGGAAATTGCGCCAGCAGCATCTGCGTAAAGCTGAGAAGAGAGGGCAGGGGAAAGCCGTAGCTTTCTTCGAAACAACGGAGGTAGCGGTCAATGCCGGGAGGGCCTGCGGCAAAGAAGGCCGGTTTAGCGATCCCGAACAGCCCGGCGCGCAGAAACTGCGCATAGCTTGATTCCGCAAAGCCATAGGGGTTGCGGAAATAGGCAACCAGGCGGATCTGCCAGCCCGGCATCCGCTGTTGCAGCGCCTGAACCAGCGCGGCCAGGTTGCTGGTGCGAAAAGCATTGGTCCAATGCTCGCAGGACAGCAGGATGCGGCGGCAGCTGTGGCGCTCCGCTTCGGCCTCGATCTCTGTCAGGGCGGCGGGCAAGACCTCTGCGGCCATCCGGGCCAGCGGGATGTGGTTGCGGTAACCAGCGGGGGAGCGGTGGCGTTGCGGATAGCACAGGCCAAGCCGCAGATGCTGCTCATAGGTTTCGGCCATATGGTGCTGGATTGTGGTCGAGCCGCATTTCGGCAGGCCGATGTGCAGCCAGATCTGGCGCGGGCTGCTGCTGCCGGGGGAGGGGAGCGGCGGGCGCAGAACCATGGCGGGCTCAGGCCTGGCCGCGCTGTGCGGCGCGCGCATCCGGCAGGCCTGGCAGCTCAGCCGGTGCGTGGGCGGCGAGGAAGGCGCTGATCCGCTGGGCCAGCTGCGGGTGCAGTAGGGGGTCCAGATTACTCTTCACCCAGTGCATCAGCCCGGTAAAGAACGACCAGAAAGGCTGCAGATAGAGATCCAGGCCTTTTGCCTGAATTTCAGCGGCAATCCGGGTGAGAGGGATGAACACGTCCAGCCTTTCAGACCCGGTCCGGTTGGTCAGCCGCTGGCCGTCCGGGGCGACGTTATGCACCACGGCAACATGGGTGCTGGCCAGGATCCGGCTGCCATTCAGGAAGCTGCGCCAGTGCAGCTCAATGTCGTTGTGGACCGGAATCTCGGAACAGCCAATGCTGTGTTCGTGCAGAAAACCGGTCCGGTAGATTTTGTTCCAAGGGTAGTTCGAAGTTTGCACCAGGCTGGCGGCGGCAAATGGCGATACTTTGGTGCAGGCTCCCAGGCTGAGACCGGCGAAGTCCCAGAGCGCCTGATCGTAAGGCATCTGGCCGAACGCGCCCTGCGCGTCTCTGCGGGTGTCGTGATGCTGGAAGAGGCAGAAATCGAACTCCTGCCCCGCGAGGTCCTGCAGCAGCCAGGGCAGGGCACGGGCAGGGCGGTCGTCGGCATCCAGGAACAGGACGTGGGAGGTCCGGACATGTGCAAGCGCCAGATTGCGGGCGGCGCCGGCGCCTTTTGCCGTTTCGTGGCGCAGCAGCCGCAGCTGCCCGGTTTCCAGGCCGGCTGCATCCAGCAGAACGGTTTCCTGAAGCGGCACCTGCGACCCGTCATCCACCACCACAATCTGATCGGCGCAGCCGAGCGCCCGCAGCATGCGCAGCATGCGCAGCAGGCTGGCGCAATCATTATGCGCGGGGATGGCCACGGTCAGGTTCACAGGAAGAACAGCCGCAGATCCTGCAGCTCCAGGCGGCAGCTGCGGGTGGGCAGGAACAGCACCAGTTCAAACCATTCGGCGTCTAACGGCAGATGCGGGCAGCTGGGCAGGTGCAGCGTGTCCATATGGTCGGACGGCTCTTCCCGGGCCAGCAGGTGGCGCGGGAAGAAACAGTCGGAAAACCCGCCGCCGGGCAGGCCGGCGCGCAGGCAGGGGCGCAGCACCTCGGCACTGCCGGCCGCGCTCCGGCAGGCCACTCCGGCATAGCGGAAGGGCAGCAGGCCCAACTGTCCCAGCGTCAGATGCAAGCCGATCCATTCTCCCTGGCCCGCGATTTGGAGATCAAGCTCCAGCAGCCGCCCCGCCGGTGACCGCCAGTGCCCGCCGGCCTGCAGGGCCGGATCTGCGCGCAGCGTGAACCCGTCGCTCAGGAGTGTTCCGGCGCTGATACGGCCGCTGGCGGTACTGTCCTGCAGCCCGGCCAAAGCTTGGTTGAAAGGGGCGCAGGGACCCAAGGGAGGATTCAGTGTCAAGCGGGCAATCCTTTATTCCGGCGTTCCGGCCCACGGGGCATTTCCAGGCTTGTTACAGGATCGGCGGCCAGCCACCGAACGGGCGGTTCACGCTTGCGGGCCTAAGCGAAGCTCTGTATGCCCGCAACTGCAGGATGCGATCATTTCTTGCGAGTATTGCATATTTTCTCCTTCCGTTCGGGGGAGTTTTATCGCCAGGCAGAATAATGGGATTGGGTTGATATGTCAGAGACACTATTGCTGGATTGCACGTTGCGGGATGGCGGATATTACAATGCCTGGGATTTTCCGCAAGAACTGATCGAAACGTATTTGGAGGCCATGAGAGCCGCCCGGGTCGATATTGTCGAGATCGGCTTCAGGTTCTTGAAAAACAACGGTTTCAAAGGATCTTGCGCCTATACCAGCGATGATTTCCTGCGCAGTTTGAACATTCCGGAAGAGTTGCAAGTTGCGGTCATGGTGAATGGGGCCGACCTGCTGACGGACCTTGGGCTTGAGGCTTCCCTGGAACGGTTGTTCCCGGAGCCGGCCGCCGCCACGCCGGTTGACCTGGTGCGCATCGCTTGCCACTTCCGCGAGGTCAAGCAGGTGCTGCCGGCAGTGACCTGGCTGGTCGAGCGGGGGTACCGGGTCGGGTTCAACCTGATGCAGATTGCCGACCGGAGCCGTGAAGAGGTGGTGGAACTGGCCCGTGAGGCGCGCGCCTGGCCGGTGGAAGTGCTCTATTTTGCCGATAGCATGGGCAGCATGACGCCTGCGGATACGGCCCGTATTATCGGCTGGCTGCGCGAGGAATGGGACGGTCCTATCGGCATACACACCCATGACAACATGGGGCTGGCATTGCAGAATACGCTGCGGGCGCAAGCCGAAGGCGCCACTTGGCTGGATGCCACTGTGACCGGCATGGGCCGTGGCCCCGGCAACGCCCGTACCGAAGAGCTGGTGATCGAGGCGGCGGAACGGCGCGGCCGTCCGGCCAACTTGGTTCCGCTGATGAGCCTGCTGCAGCGGCATTTCCAGCCGATGAAAGAACAGTATGGCTGGGGGACCAACCCGTATTACTATCTGTCCGGGAAATACGGAATCCATCCGACCTATATTCAGAATATGCTGCTCGACTCCCGCTACAGCGAAGAAGATGTCCTGGCCGTCATTGAACACTTGCGCCAGGAAGGCGGCAAGAGCTTCAGTGCCGGCACCCTTGATGGCGCCCGCAATTTTTACCAAGGCGCGCCGCAAGGGACCTGGCAGCCGCGCTCGATGCTGGAGGGCCGCGAGGTGCTGATCCTTGGCGCGGGGTCCGGCGCAGAGCAGCACCGCACGGCGCTTGAGGCCTATGTGCGCCGGGCGCAGCCGGTGGTGATCGCGCTGAATACCCAAAGCGGTATCTCCGAAGACCTGATCGATCTGCGCGCGGCCTGCCATCCGGTGCGGCTGATGGCCGATAGCGAGGCGCATCTGGCGCTGCGCCAGCCGCTGATCACCCCGGCCTCAATGCTGCCTGCGGATCTGAGCGGCCCGCTCAGCGGCAAGGAGCTTCTGGACTTTGGCGTCAGCCTCGCCGAGGGCCGGTTTGAGTTCGGCGACAGCCACTGCGCATCCCCAAGCCTGCTGGTGCTGGCCTATGCGCTGGCAGTTGCCGCCGCCGGAAACGCCAGCCGGGTGCTGCTGGCCGGCTTTGACGGGTATGCGCCGGGCGACGCGCGCAACCGCGAGGTTGAGGAGGTTTTGCGGCTTCTGGAGAACACCGCGGGCAGCCCGCAGGTGGTTTCGATCACGCCGAGCCGCTACAAGCATCTCAAGCAAATATCAGTTTATGGAATGTGATCCCATGACGGCCTGTGTGATTATCCCCGCCCGCTATGCTTCGACCCGCTATCCCGGCAAGCCGCTGGTGCCGCTTCTTGGTAAGCCGATGGTTCTCTGGGTGGCTGAGCTCAGCGCCCGTGCGGTAGGCCGGGAACATGTTTATGTGGCCACCGAAGATGACCGCATAAGCGAGGTGGTGGAGGCCGCAGGCTTTAAGGCGCTGATGACGGGCAAAGACGCGCTGACGGGCACCGACCGGCTGGCCGAGGCCGCGCAGATGATCGACTATGACATCTATGTTAATGTGCAGGGCGACGAACCGCTGGTAAATCCTGCGGATATCAAGCGCTGCGTCGACCTGAAGGCCGCAGATCCCAGCCTGATCGTCAACGGCTTTGCCTGGGTCAGCGATGAAGAGGATCCGCACAGCGTTAACATCCCCAAGGTCATTACCACCGAGGACGATGTCATGGTGTATATGTCGCGGCTGGCGCTGCCGGGCTTCAAGGATCCGGGATGTGCACCGGAACGCTACAAGAAGCAGGTCTGCATCTACGGCTTTACCCGCGAGGAGCTGCAGGCGTTCCAAGGGTTCGGCCGTAAGGGCGCGCTGGAAAGAAGCGAGGACATTGAAATCCTGCGGTTCCAGGAACTGGGGCGCAAGATTGTAATGTATGAAACTTCGCCCGGCACCATGGCAGTGGATGTGCCTGAGGATGTGGCACCGGTCGAAGCGGCCCTGCGCAGGCTGTGGAACCTGTGATGCCGGCGGGCTACCGGACATTGGTCTTCGACTGCGACGGGGTGATCCTGGATTCCAACCGGGTGAAGACCGAAGCCTTCCGCCAGGCGGCGCTGCCCTACGGCGCAGAGGCGGCAGAGGCGCTGGTGGCGCATCACGTGGCCAATGGCGGCATCTCCCGCTACCTGAAGTTCCAGCATTTTCTGGACGGGATTGTGCCTGGCCGGAACGGCCCCGGGCTGGAAGAGCTGCTGGCGTCTTATGCCGGTGCTGTGCGGGCCGGGCTGATGACCTGCGCAGCCGCGCCGGGGCTGCAGGAGCTGCGCGCCGCCTTCCCGGATCAGCGCTGGCTGATTGTCTCGGGCGGGGATCAGGCCGAGCTGCATGACATCTTTGCCGCGCGCGGGCTGGACGGGTTGTTTGATGGCGGCATCTTCGGCAGTCCCGACACCAAGGATGCGATCCTGGCGCGGGAACTGGACAGCGGCAATATCCGGCCGCAGGCGCTGTTCCTGGGGGACAGCACCTACGACCACCGCGCTGCCGCTGCAGCTGGCCTGGACTTCGTGTTCATCAGCGGCTGGAGCGAGGTGGCGGACTGGCAGGGGTACGTGCGCACGCATGGCCTGAAGAAGCTGGCAAATGTTGGAGAACTCCAGGATCTGTGACAGGCCATGGCGCCGTTGGCATATTCTTCGCGGGAAAGGGAGCAGCAGGTGAACACACAGAATAAGCTCACCGTATTGACGGACTTTGAGGAATGCGCGCCTGCTGAGGACGTTTACCTTGCGGATTGTGCGTCGCTTGTGCGGAACGCCGGCACTGACGGCTGTTTCACGCGGTTGCACGGCAGCCCGGAGGCTTGGGATTGTGCCGCAGACCGCCCGGTTCTGGTGCTGTATGAACGGGCGGAAACCGCCGTCAGCACCGGTCTCGCCCGCGGATTAAGCCCCGCGCAGGCTTTGAAAAACTGGGAAGATCAAGCGCAGGAACTGCTGGCGTTCTGCCGCCGGAACCGCCGTCAGGTTGCACTGCTGGAGGCGGAGAATCTGATCAACGCCCCGGAGACGATGCTGGAGCGGGCTTGCGGGCATCTTGGCATTGCTTCGCTGCCGGAGCCGGACCTGGAACGGCCCGCAGAACCGGCGGGGCCGGTCTGGGAGGGTATCGCGGCTCTGGCTGTGGCGCGCTCTGCCGCGGCCGCGGCGCTGAATGCTGAGCTTGAGGCGAGAGCCATTCCAGCAGATGCCGCGCAGCCGGAAGCTTTGGAGATTGCGGAGCGGGCCGCGCAGGATTACCGGCGGCAGCTGAACGGGCTGGCAGAGCAGGAGGTTTTGAAAACAGCCTTCGATGCGGCGCAGAAAGAGATACAAACCCTGGGCCGGGAACGGCCGGCCCAGAAAACCGCATTGGACGCTCAGACCCATCTGGCCGCGCTGAAGCAAAGCCAGGCGGAGCTGCTGCAGGTGCAGCTGCGCAGTCTTCAGGACGCATTGGAAGCGGAACGGCGCGATTTTCAGGGCGTATTGGAAGAGAAACGGCGCAATGCGGCGAATCTTGTCAAGGTTCAAGGGGCCTTGGAGGAGACCCGGGCGGCGCTGAAAAAAGAGAGTGAGGTCAGGAAGCGGCGCGGCAGGATCGTGGGCGAATTGAGTGAGCAGGTGGCGGCTCTGGAAGCGGCGCAGAGTGAACGCGATGGCTGGCTGACGGACAAGGATGCCCAGCTGCAGGCTGTTTGGAACTCGACGTCCTGGCGGATGACTGCGCCTCTGCGGTGGGTCAAACTTGCAGTAAACGGTCAGCTGCACACCGTGCATAAGCAGCCCGGCCCGGAAGAGGCGCAGCCCGGCGGCGCAGGGGAGGAAAATGTGCTGGAAGCCCCGGAAATAAATGCTCCGGCTGGTTCCGCCGGACCGAAAGTTTCGGTGGTGACTGTTGTGTACTGTGACGCAGACGGGTTGGAAAACACACTCGGGAGCGTGCGGCGGCAGAGTTATCCAAATATCGAGTACGTGGTGGTCGATGGAGCATCTCCGGATCGCACCCGGGAGATTCTGGACGCACAGGCCGGGTCAATCGATGTTTTGATTTCGGAACCGGACAAAGGGATTTACGACGCCATGAACAAAGGCATCGCGGCGGCCTCCGGGGATTATATCATATTCATGAATGCCGCCGATACTTTTGCTCATGACAATACGCTGGAGGAAGTGGCTGCTGAGCTGACCGGGGAAGATGTCGTGTATGGGCATAGGTACTATATGCGGAAGTCCGGTCCTGTTTTGCAGGCTTCCCATCCAGCGGATTATGTGCGCCAGCGGATGCCCTATTGCCATCAGTCTGCGTATTACCGCCGGGAGGTCCTGCAACAGCATCCGTTCAACCTGGCCTACAAATACGCCGCCGATTACAATCAAGTGGTGGAAATGTTTGTGGCAGGGTGCTCGTTCAAACAGATCGACAAGGCGTTGTGTAATTTTGAGCCGGGCGGCGCGTCAGAATCCGGAATTAGGCCGTATCTGGAAGTGTTGAAAATCCAGTTCGATAATTTTGGGGACGGGGACCACATGAAAGAGAGTGAGTACATGCAGGGTTTTGTTGCCAATGCCCCCAATCTCTTGAAAAACTATCAGAATGAGAGAGGGTAAAGACGTGCATTTCTTCCTGCACATTCCAAAATGCGGCGGATCGACTATTCGCCAGTACTATGCTTCTGCATTCGCTCCGGTACTCAGGATTCAAAGCGGGCCCCGAGGGGACGTCGCGGCTGCCGATTTTCCCCGCTTTCAAGGGGTTTTTAGTTATGGTGCAATCGTCGGGCACTTACGGTTCGATCAATTCATTGAAAACAATGAGGCCGCATCCTATCCTGATCCTTTCGTGATACATAGTGTCATACGGAATCCGGTCGACCGGCTGATCAGCCTGTATAACTTTATTAAATACAACAAGGTTCATCCTGAACATGACCAAGTGCGCCACCTGAATGGTGTGCGCTTTGTACTGGATTGCACGCGAAATTCTCAGGCAAGATACCTGGGGATAAACGCGTGTTTCGCAAACATCTCTGAAGTTTCTAACCATATAAATTTGATTGATCTCGAAACCTCTGTGCAGAGAATGCACGAGTATTTCACGTCCAATCTCAAGAAAGAAATTGGATTGGCTGAAAGAAAAAATATTACGTCGAGAAACTTTGTGAAAGAGGGGCAGCCGATGCTGAGCAGGGCCGATTTCACGGAAAGCCAGCTGCAGCAGTTGGAGGATGCGCATTCTCTCGATATACGGCTGCACAAGCTCTCCCGCGAGAAGAAGACTTTGAAGACGTTTTCGTTTACCCGTGCCGGGGGCTAGGCTGATGCAGAAGGGCGAAAAAGAGGGATGCGCTGTTGCGTGTGATTTGACCAGTGACTGAGAATTCTGAGTTTTTCACAGACGCCGGGCTGTGGCGTGATATCCTATTTGCGGATGCTTACAGCCTGAAGGGGAAGACTTCGGCTGAAAAGCAGGCTACACGCGATGTCTGGTTGCGCGATTTCCTCTATTCGGACTACCGCCTGCCGCAGCAGCGCGAGACCGGTGCGGTGTTCTTCCGCAGTCTGGTGCGCGATGATTACAAGGGGCTGTTCCATGCGGTGATCGGCGCCTCGGGGATCCGCGACCGGGTGGTGGTGGAGGAGTATCAGCACCGGACCCCCCGGCTGAACGCTGCTGCCAGCCGCTACATGATGGAAAATGCGGCTGTCTTTGATGCGCTGGATATTGCGGATCCGCTGGACCGGGCCTGCTGTTTCATCCGCGCCTGCAAGTACGGTTTTATTCTGGAGCATTTCCGGAAGATGACGTTCAAGGCGCTGATCTGTTTTGCGGATATGCAGCCGGTAGAGCATCTTCTTGCACGTTATTTCCGCGCCCAAGGGGTTACCACCCTCACCCTGCAGCACGGGCTGTATGTGGATTACGGCGATATGGATACGGTGAATGTGATCAACTACCAGCACCAGCCGTCGGAATACTTTCTGTCCTGGGGGCCTGAGAGTTCGCAGCTGATCAAACACCACCATCCGGGAAACACCACGGTGAATTGCGGCAAGCCGCTGATTTTCAATGCGTCTGGCGACGAGGTTTCGGAGAAACCCCAGCCCTATATCGCGGTGTTCCTGGATCAGAGGATCTTTAACCAGCAGAATGAAGAAATGCTGCAGATCGCCTCGGCCTGTGCCCGCCGCACGGGGCGCACGGTCAAGGTGCGCTTTCATCCGTCGATCCGCAAGGAGGAGTTCCTGCAGAGATTTCCGGATATCCGCGAACAATTGCATTTCCAGGATGCGGATTTCGTTATTGGCCACACCTCGTCGCTGATTTATGAAGCCTTGTCGCTGGGCTGCCGGGTGCTGCGCTACGACAGCGAGGTGCCGGGTATTCCGTTACCGGACAGCTGCACGTTCCGTACGCTGGAGCAGTTGGAGGCCCGCTTGGCATTGCCGCAGCCCGAAGGGCTGGCACAGCAGTATTTCTGTGCAACTGGCGAGGCATCTCTGCGCCGTTATGCAGATTTTTTCCGGGAGGTGCTGCCGGATCTTGCCGGGCAGGCTGCTGCCTGAACAGGCTCTTTTCAGGAAAAAGAAAAGGCGCTGGTCCTGCGGGACCGCGCCTTTCCGTTTTATGACCTGCACCGGATCCTATTTGGCCCGCAGATTATCCAGCCCCTGCGCCAGGAACCACTCATAAGTGCCGCGCACCCCGGTCTCCAGCCCGATCCCGGCCTGCCAGCCCAGCCGTTTGAGCCGCGACACATCCATCAGCTTGCGCGGGGTGCCGTCGGGTTTTGACGGGTCGGTCAGGATCTCCCCTTCAAACCCCGTCACCTCTGCCACCAGCTGCGCCAGCTCCAGGATCGACACATCCGCGCCGCAGCCCACATTGATATGGGAGAGCATCGGCTCGGTCTCGCGCTGATACGTCTGCGCCTCGAGATCCATCACAAACAGCGAGGCCGCCGCCATGTCGTCCACATGCAGGAACTCGCGCCGGGGCGTGCCGGAGCCCCAGATGGTGACGCTCTCTGCGCCGGCCGCGGCCGCCTCGTGGAAGCGGCGGATCAGGGCGGGCAGCACATGGCTGTTCTCCGGGTGGAAATTGTCGCCCGGCCCGTAAAGGTTGGTCGGCATCACCGAGCGGTAATCCACGCCGTACTGGCGGTTGTAGCTTTCACACAGCTTGATGCCGGCGATCTTGGCAATTGCATAAGGCTCGTTGGTGGGCTCCAGCACGCCTGTCAGCAGCGCATCCTCGGCCATCGGCTGGTCTGCCAGCTTGGGGTAGATGCAGCTTGACCCCAGCTGCAGCAGTTTTTTCACCCCGGCCTCATAGGCGGCGTGGATGACGTTGCACTCGATCATCAGGTTTTCATAGATGAACTCAGCCGGGTAGCTGTTGTTGGCAACGATGCCGCCCACTTTGGCAGCGGCCAGAATGACCTGATCGGGCTGTTCCGCCTGCATGAAGGCGCGCACCGCGGCCTGATCGGTCAGATCCAGCTCGGCGCTGCTGCGGGTGATCAGCGCAAGCTCTTCGCCTGCGTCCCGGCGCGTCTGCAATTGCCGCAGGATCGCACCGCCGACCATGCCGCGGTGGCCTGCCACATAAATCCGGGTCATGACCTTAGCCCTCAACGCTGACCGGCAGATCCATGCCGTGCTCTTTCAACAGCGCATGGCGGCGGGCGGTTTTCAGATCCTCGGCGACCATCTCGGCGCACATTTCCTGGGTGGTGATTTCCGGCACCCAGCCCAGCTTTTCCTTGGCCTTGGCCGGATCGCCGAGCAGCGTTTCCACCTCCGCCGGGCGGAAATAGCGCGGGTCTATCCGCATGATCACGTCACCCGCCTTCAAGCTGGGCGCGTTATCGCCCTCAATCGCGGCCACGGTGGCAATCTCGTCGACGCCGCTGCCGGAAAACTCCAGGTGAATGCCCAGCTCGGCTGCCGACCACTGGATGAACTGGCGGACTGAGTACTGCTTGCCGGTGGCGATCACAAAATCCTCCGCCGCGTCCTGCTGCAGCATCATCCACTGCATCCGCACGTAATCTTTGGCATGGCCCCAGTCGCGCAGCGCGTCGATGTTGCCCATATACAGGCACGGCTCCAGCCCTTGCGCGATATTGGCCAGGCCGCGGGTGATCTTGCGGGTCACAAAAGTCTCGCCGCGGCGCGGGCTCTCGTGGTTGAACAGGATGCCGTTGCAGGCATACATGCCATAGGCCTCGCGGTAGTTCACCGTGATCCAATAGGAATAGAGCTTGGCCACCGCATAAGGCGAGCGCGGGTAGAACGGCGTCGTCTCGCGCTGCGGCGTCTCCTGCACCAGCCCGTATAATTCCGAAGTCGAGGCCTGATAGAAGCGGGTCTTCTTCTCCAGGCCGAGGAAACGGATCGCCTCCAGCAGGCGCAGGGTGCCCATGGCATCCACATCGGCGGTGTATTCCGGGCTTTCAAAGCTCACCGCCACATGGGACTGGGCGCCGAGGTTATAGACCTCGTCGGGCTGCACTTCCTGCAGGATCCGGGTCAGGTTAGACGTATCGCTCAGATCGCCGTAATGCAGCTTCAGGCGGGCATGATCCACATGCGGATCCTGGTAGATGTGATCGACCCGCTGAGTGTTGAATGATGAGGCGCGGCGTTTGATGCCATGCACTTCATAGCCCTTCTCCAGAAGGAACTCTGCAAGATAGGAGCCGTCCTGGCCGGTGATGCCGGTGATAAGAGCTTTTTTCATTACAATCCTACTACTGTCTATCTGTAAACGCCTGCGCGAGTGCTTAGGGCAGATGCGGAGGGAATTGAAGGGGGGTTTTCTGCTTAAGCGGTTTCCGGGCCCGGGTCATAATCCAACCGGGCGCAGAGGGCCGCATAGCTGGATGAGACGCGGACTTCCTGCTTCACATCTTCCGGCACGGGCCGCCGCGGGCGGGGAGCGATCACCCCGTCGCCGCGGCCGCTGTCGCCGGAGAGCTGCACCGCGGAAAAATCCTCCTGGAAACCTGGATTGAAAGCCAGATCCAGAATGCTGCAAATCTGCTGCATGCACATTTCAGGCTCTGCCAGAAAGTCCTCATAGCGCAACAGCTCCGCACCGGCATAGAGATCAAGGAAAGCCAGGTAGCGGCGGGCATATTCCTCAAGACCGGCCGGCTGCCAATGCACCCATTTCCGGCGCAGGAGACTCAGATACGAATCCAGCGGATGGCGCACGCTCACCAGGCTCAGCAGCCGGTAGTTTCCCTCCAGCATTTGCAGCAGCGAGGGCCGTTCCGGGATTTTGCTGCCGCAGCAGAAATGGCTGTGGGCATGGTCGCGCAGGATCAGGTCGCGCCCCTCGGCCCGGGTGTCTTCGGCCAGTGCCGCAAGGCCGGCCCGGAAGATGCGCAGCAGGGTGTCCTGCCCCGGCGGGCTGGACCCGAGCTTAGCCAGACCGATCAGGTCAGCAGGCAGGAAGCTGTTTTTGTGCGTTAGCCCGCTCAAAGGGTCCACTTCGCTCAGCAACCGGGTGCAGGGCATGGCTGCGATGCATTTGCTGATCAATGTGCCGCCGGTGCAGGCAAAGTGGTGCACCGTGCGCAGCACCGTGCGCTGCGGGCGGCCGGCCAAAGTTTCAGCCTCTGCCAGCAGATTTTGCAGCTCCTCTGAATTCCGCAGCCGCGCTGCCAGCGCGGGATCCCGCTGAGCGGCGGCCAGGGCCAGCTGGCGTTGCAAGCCCTGGAGGGTAGAGACGCGCGGGACCAGGCCGTTCACGTGCTTTGGCCCTCCTTCAGACGCGCAGGCGCAGCCGCGGCCTCCGCAAGCACCAGACCGGCCTCCTCTGAAGGCGCTTCATCCACCAGATATGCAAGGCAGGCTTTGGTGCGCTGGAGCAAATCATCCTGCGCCTCCTGGCGTTCCAGCAGTGCGCTGTAGCGTGCCTGCAATTCTTTCAGATCAGCCTCGCGCTGGCTCTGCAGCCGCAGGGCCACTGCCAGGTTCTGCTGGGCTTTCCGGGCCTCGGCTTCGCGGGCTGCGGCCTGCTCCAGCGCTTGTGCCTGGCGCGCGGCCTCTGCATCCTGGTCCGCCGCCTTTGCAGCCAGTGCTGCGGCCTCGGCACGCGCGCTGTCACGCTCCGCAACCGCCTGCTCCAGCGCCTGTGCTTGGCGCGCCGCCTCTGCATCCTGGTCCGCAACCTTCGCAGCCAGCTCCGCGGCTTCGGCACGCGCGCTGTCACGCTCCGCAACCGCCTGCTCCAGCGCCTGTGCCTGGCGCGCCGTCTCCGCATCCTGTTCCGCAACCTTCGCAGTCAGCTCCGCGGCCTCGGCACGCGCGCTGTCACGCTCCGCAACCGCCTGCTCCCGCGCCTGCGCCTGGTGCCCGGCCTTTGCTTCCAGCTCGGCAGAACGGAGTTCACTTGCCTGCTGTGCGGCCCCGGTTGCAGCCAGTTTTTTTTCCAGATCAGCCACCTGAAGAACGAGCGGTTCCTGCTCCAGAAAACAGGCCGGGAAATCAGGGTCTTGGTTTTCCGTATGCCGCAACCGCCACCCTGCAGTGTGCAGACGCTGCAGAATCTCCGCCATGGGCTCGCTGCCTTCGTAGAGCGGGGCAGCAGGGAGGGAAAGGTAGAGATGCTGGAATTTGGAGAGCAGGCCGGAAGCCTGCAGCTGGCGAAGGATTTCGGCTTCCTGGCCGGGGCAATCAATTGCCAGAAGGTTGCAGCCAGGCCCGGTCCGCTCCGGCATATCAAGCAGGCTGGTTACGGGCTCGGCTTTCACTTGCACTGTATCGGTCTGGCGCAGGCCGGGGAAAACTTTTTCCAGCCCGTCCGGCCGGCAGCAGCTGGACAGGGAGCGGATGTTGAAGATGTGAAAGGGGCGCTCTCCGGCCTCGTCCGCGACCGCTGCTTCGCGCAGTTGAACGCCGGCAGCAATGCAGGCCGGTCTGAGTGCTGCAGCCCTTTCCGGGTCTGCTTCGGTCAAGAGAATATGTTCAGCACCGCTGTTCAGGCAGGCTTTGACGGTATCCGGACCGGCTTTGCCGGCCCCCAGATAGACCAGTGTGCCGAGGCCGCCTGATTGGCTGATCCGGGAAAGCTGTGTCTGGAAGAAGGTGCTGTTTTGCATGTTATTTGCGGCCCTGTTGGATCTGTTCCTGCCCTGCCTGGTTCTGACGCAGAGACCGCAGCGGGGCGATAAGGCGGAAAATTCCGGCGGTGAGAGAGTGCAGCCGCGTTTGCTTCGGCGTCCGGGCGTCAAGCAGGCGGTCTTGCAGCAGGGCCGTATGGGCTTCCAGGCTGCGGATTTTCCGGCCCGCGGCCTGCAGCGCCTGCTCTTTTGCAGCGACCCGCCGCTGCTGTGACTCTGCCAGGCGGCAGTTCAGGATTTGAAGGGTTTCCAGTTCTTGATGCATCAGGTTTTTCTGCTCCTGCAGGAGGGCAGCCTGTGCGTCAGCATTCCGGTGAGCCTGTATCGCGGCGGTTGTGTTCAGGCTTGCGGCAGCGGAGGGCGCGGCAGGGGGCAGCGCGGCCTGTTGCACCGCTTGAGCCAAGCTCAGCACAGTGCTGTCCTGCTGCAGGCAGGCTGTGGCGAGTGCCAAAAGAACCGGGTCGTCTGCTGCGTCGTCTGCCACTGGAGGGACGGAGGGTGCCGACTCGTCCGGGGCGCCGCCGCCGGGCAGGCCCAGATGTGTGATAAATGCTTGTGGAGAAAGGATAAACTGGCTGAGTCCGGCGACCGCTGTTTGTGCCCCCTCTTCACGGACCGCACACAGGATATCTTCGGCTTGTGCGGACCAGGCGGCCAGGGCGTCTGCCGGGGCCTGATCCTGCAGAAGCGCCTGGTACAGATGGTGCTCTGGAGTTTGATAAAGCAGCAATGCCGGGCCGCGGCTTGCCTCCAGCGGAGAGTTCAGCCGGGTCAGGCCGAAGCGATCGGATAACGCGGCTAGAGCCTGACCATAAGCCGCATCCTCCGGGTACCAGATGTACCGCGCCTCCGCCTTGGCGGCCTTAGGAGTTACATTCATTTGCACTGTGTTCTTGTATATGCTTGCGGCCTGTTCCAGAAAAGCAATCTTATTGTCCCGGGGGGAAGTCAACCGCTAAGGGCTTCAGGCATCCCTTCCTTTGCTGCCCGGATGATGGGGCGGCGAACCAGCAGGTAGAGCAGCGTGATCAAAATTTACATGGCCGGCAAGCACATGAAACGGTCGCCGCTCAGCTACAGTGCCCTGGCACCGCTGTTTGAAGGCTGGGTCGAACGCGTTTCGGAACCAGAGCAGGCCGATTTGTATCTCTTTACCCATATACTGGACATTGAAGAGGCGCCGCAGGCGGCAATCACAGCCTGGCGGCAGCGGCGCAAGCCGATTGTGCTTTTGTCGGAAGAGCCGTTCTGGGATACAATCTGGGGCTGCCGGCCGCTGAATCGGGAACTGATCGTGGAAACCCGCTTCGGTGCGGTGCCAGTGATTCAACTGAATCATGCCACCACCAGTATTTTCCGTTTTTCGCGAATTCCCTATTACCTTTTGACCAACCACCGTTTTGCCAATGCCTATGCGGCCCGCTTCGCGCGCAATGCAGCATTGGACGCAGCAGACTGGCAGGCGTGTTTCGAAGCGCGCAGCACCGATATCGCATTCATGTTCGAGCGCCGCCCGGAACCTTACCACGCGGTGGAATGGCCAGAGGCCGGTATTATTGGCCTGTGTTCCTGGCGGACAGAACTGGCCGAAGCCGTGCAGGCCGGCACAGTAGAGCGGCTGGGCCAAAGCTGGCAGGACGGCCAAAGCAGATTCCAGCAGCGCAACTGGTATCTGGATAAGCTCACCCGCCTGGACCGCCGGGCCCGGATGCTGGGGGCGTTTGAGAATACCCATCAGCCGGATTATGTGACCGAGAAGATATTCGATGCATTCGCCTGCGGATCTGTGCCGCTCTATTTTGCGTCGCCGGAACATCGTATCCATGATTTTGGCTTGCCTGAGGACGCCTGGATCAATTTTTACGGGCGGACGGCGCGAGAAGCGGCGGAGCAACTGGAAGGGTTGGGCTGCAGCCGGAGCCGGGTTCAAGGCTGGGGGCAGGACCGTTTCGCGGCTTACGCCTGTGCGCAGCGGCAGCTGGCAGAGCTGTTTTGCAACCCCGCGCTTTGGCTGGCGGAGCGTAAGCGGCTGGGTGCGGCAGTGAAATCCGCTTTGACCGGTGTTCTGGACGGGCCGTGTGAACAGTATCCGGGCAGCGGCACGGCTGCCTAATTTACCGTCAGAGGCTCAAGCTGCCGGAAGGTTGCCTGGAACTGCGCGGTTTGAAAAAACAAATTGAACTCACAACTGCTGCTGCGGGCGAGCAGGCTTGGATCCACAGGGATATGCGACAGCTGCTCCAGTGCGCCGCCGGCCGCGACAACAGGGGCGGCTGCGGTCTCGGTAAAGCCGCCGCTGCTCAGATAATAGCGCAGGGTGGGGGTATAGATCAGCAAGTCTTTGCTTTCGGCTGCCGCGAGCAGGCCCAGATAGCGGGCAGTGCATAATTGAGCCCGTTCCAGCCGGAACCCCAGACTGGCCCACAGGCCGCTGTCTCCGTCTTCCAGCGTCAGTGTGAAACCCTCTGCGGCAGGGGCACACGTCAATTTTGCCTGGCCTTCGGGGTCGGTGGACAGCCACAGTTTTGCGTCGGGGGCAAGCGGGCAATGCCCGGCTGCAGCGGTTTGCGCGGGGGCATTGTGCAGGGCTTGGAGCTGCGCAGTAAGGGACGCAAAAACTGATTTTGTCACGGTCTGGCTTTCCAGTCGTCTGAAGGAGGCAGGAAGATGTGCTTGCGGCGGTTTCTAAGTCAGTCGGCCGGTGCTGGAAACATCTATTGTGAAATAGGAAGATAGATCATAAGCACAAGCGAAGAGCGTTTTTTCAGGCGCGTCACGCGGACATTTTGGAGTGAGAGCATGATTACCCCCATCCTCCTTTGCGGCGGCTCCGGCACCCGGCTGTGGCCCCTGTCGCGCAAGAGCTACCCCAAGCAGTTTGTGCCGCTGACCGGGGAGGAGACGCTGTTTCAGGCCTCGGCGGCGCGGCTGTCGGGGGAGGGGTTTTCCAGCCCGGTGGTGCTGACCAATTCCGATTTCCGTTTCATTGTCACCGAGCAGCTGGCGGGTGCCGGCATTGATCCCGGTGCGGTCCTGATCGAGCCTGCAGGGCGCAACACGGCGCCTGCGGTGCTGGCGGCGGCCTTGTGGCTGGAGAAACAGGATCCCGAAGCGCTGATGCTGGTGGCGCCCTCGGACCATGTGGTGCCGGATGCGGCGGCGTTCCGGACTGCTGTCACGGCAGGCGAGGCGGCCGCCCGCGCAGGCCGGCTGGTCACTTTCGGCATCAAGCCGGACCGGGCCGAAACCGGCTATGGCTATCTGGAGCTGGCAGAGGACCCCGGCGATTTCACCCCGCGCCCGATCGGGCTGAAACGGTTTGTCGAAAAACCGGATGCACAGACTGCGGCGCAGATGCTGGCCTCGGGGCAGTATCTGTGGAATGCGGGGATTTTCCTGTTTTCCGTCAAGACCATTCTGGCGGCGTTCCGCGCCCATGCGCCGGATCTGCTGGCGCCGGTGCAGGCTGCCGTGGATCAGGGCCAGCCTGATTTGGGCTTTTTGCGGCTGGACCCGGCGGCCTGGCAGGGGGCGGCGGATATCTCGATCGACTATGCGGTGATGGAGAAGGCAGAGAATCTCAGCGTTGTTCCCTTTGCGGGCGGCTGGTCCGATCTGGGCGGCTGGGACGCGGTCTGGCGCGAGAGCGGCCCGGATGCGGCGGGTGTGGTGACGTCCGGGCCTGCCACCGCGATCGACTGTGCGGACAGCCTGCTGCGGTCCGAAGGCGAAGGGCTGGAGCTGGTCGGCATCGGGCTGGAAAATATCATTGCCGTGGCAATGCCGGATGCGGTGCTGGTGGCGGCGGCGGACCGCGCCCAGGATGTGAAGCAGGCGGTGGCGGCGCTGAAGGAAAAACAGGCCAAACAGGCCACAGAATTTCCCATGGATCACCGCCCCTGGGGCTGGTTTGAGAGCCTGGCCGTGGGCGATCGCTTTCAGGTCAAGCGCATCCATGTGCATCCCGGCGCGGCGCTGTCCTTGCAAAGCCATCACCACCGCTCGGAGCATTGGATTGTGGTCGAAGGCACCGCCAAGGTGACGGTGGATGACACGGTGCAGCTGGTGACGGAGAACCAGTCGGTCTATATCCCGCTTGGCGCCGTGCACCGGATGGAGAACCCGGGCAAGGTGCCGATGGTGCTGATCGAGGTGCAGACCGGCAGCTACCTGGGCGAGGATGACATCATCCGTTACGAGGACGTCTATGCCCGCGGCCAGGGCGCCAAAGGGTAGGGCGGCAAAGGGCAGAGGGTAAAAGGCGGGCGCTCCCGCGCCTGTGCGCCGCATCATAGATGCGGCTCAAAGCCTTGGGCCCGGCGCCGCTGGCGCGGCGCAGCGCCATGCGAACGCATGGCGCCGGACCCAACGGGGAGGATCAATCTGTGATTGTTCCGGGACGGGCAGGAGCCTGCCGCCCAAAGAGGCGTTCGAAAGAGAGGCCGGGAGATCCCGCCTGTTTTCAGCGGACCAGCCATTCCTCGACCTCAGCCGAGACCTGCCGCATCCGGATCCAGTCCGGCGCCACGGGCTGGCCTGTCCTCAGCCGCAGCTTGCCGGTCAGCCCCAGCAGTGCCCATTCCGGGCGTTCGGCGCGCGGCAGGTAAGGCTGTGACGGATCATAGGCGGGGTTTTCCTGCGGGCGGCCTGAGGCATCGCGCAACAGGCTGCCGTAAGCGTCGCGCAGCCAGCGCCTCTTCCACTCCCCCATGTCGCCATCGCCCACCACCGCCGGGTTGCCGCTGATCACGCCCGCCGGGGTTTCCCCCGCGAGGGCCGGGCGGATCTTGGCGCCCTCCAGCACCACAGCAAGTCCGCGGCGGTCTTCGCCTTCGGGATTGCCATCCGCCCATTCGAACCATTCGGCGTAATCGGCGCCGCCGCCGGACCAGGCGCCGGAGCAACTGCCGTTGCCATCCGATCCCAGCCGGAAATCGGCGCTGCCATCGCCTGCCAGCAGGTAATCGGCGCTGCCGCCCAGGATTTCCAGATGCGCCGCCGGGCTGGCAGTGCCGAAGCCTGCGCGCCCGTCTGCGGTCAGCGCCAGCGCGGTGCCCCAGGCGCTGCCGTCGGCGGAGATCTTGATGGAGAAATCGTCAGAGCCCGCCAGCCCCATTTCGGCCCGGCCGCTCCAGTTCGACTGAAACAGCAGCGCGGCGGTGTCAGCGGCGGCGGCCTTGTTCACCTTGAGCTGATGGCCCGCGCCGCCATGGGTCAGCAGCGTCGCAGGCCCTGCAACCGACAGCGGGTTGGCGGCATCCGCGGCAGTGCCCACCCCGAGGCGGCCGAGGTTCTGGGTTTCAGCGGGCGGCAGAATCCAGCTGCTGCCGTCCCAGACCCTCAGCTCCGCGTCCGCCAGGCTCCAGGCGCGCCAGCCGGTCTGCGGCGCCAGGAACAGCCAGCCCTCGCCCTGCCAGACCGCAATCTCAGCCCCGTGGCCGGCCCAGGCACCGGTTGGCGCTGCGGCCAGCGCATGGGTCTCGCCAACAGCGGGGCCGGCGGGCGGGGCGGCGGCGTCAAAGCCCTCGACGCGGAGCTGCACCAGCGCATCCAGCATCTGCAGCGCCTCGTTATGGGTCACATGTTTCTGCGCCTGGGCAGGCATCAGATAGGGCAGGGCAAGGATCGGCGAGGTCTGGGTCATGAACAGGGCTCCGGCAGCGGCAAAAAACGGGTTCCGCGCCAGAGTGCCAGAGCCGCGTCAAACTGCGGATAACGGGGCGTGCGCTGCTTGCGCAACGGCGGATCGGGGGGCGGGGAGCGGGCAGACAGGGCAGGACGTATGACCACAGTTGTTCCCGGGCCGTTTCCGGCCTGTTTTGGGTCTGTTCGTTCAATTGTCGTCAATCTGTAAACAATGTCCCTGATTTTGCCCGCTTTGCTTCCCGCATTGCGCCCCGCGCCCTGGCCAGTCTCAGCCCCGGGCCGCAAGCGCAAAGGAGCGGGGTTATGGCACTGGCATTCACCGGGCGGTTCGCCGCAGAGGATCTGATTTTCGGCGCCGATCTGCGCGATCTGGAAATCGCCGTGCAGGACGGCCAGGCGGTGCTTTATGCGGCCACCGGCATGAACGGCGGTATCAGCCGCTGGCAGCTGGATGGCTCCGGCGCCCTGCCGCAGCTGGCGGGCCAGCAGCTGCACGGGCAGGCCGGGATCCGGACCGGGGATTTCCACCTGGCAGAGGCCGGCGGCGGGCTGCGGCTGCTGCAGGGCGGAACCAGCCAAAGCGCGCTGACATTTTATGAGCTGGCGGAAGATGGCAGCCTGGGCAGCCAGGACCGCGATGCGCTGGCAGGCGCCGATGCGGGCGGCTTTGGCGCGGTGGCGGTGCTGCAGCTGGCAGATGGCAAATCCGCGTTTTATGCGGTGGGGGCGGCCAGCGGCGGTCTGCAGGGCTGGCAGCTGGATGCGGCGGGGGATGTGCAGGGCCAGGCCGGTGCCGCGGGCGGCCATGCGGCTTATGGCCTGGATCCGGCGGCGCTTTTGGCTTTGGTGCAGACGGCGGGCGGCCCGGTGCTGCTGGCGGCGGATGCGCGGGGGCTGCACAGCTTCCGGGCCGATGCCGCCACCGGCGCGCTGAGCCCCGGCAGCGATCTGGGGGCGGAACAGGGGCTGGCGGTCTCCGGCGTTACTGTGCTGGAAGGGTTTGAGGCCGGCGGCAAATCCTGGGCGCTGCTGGGGGCGGCGGGCAGCAGCTCGCTTACTCTGATGCAGGTGGGCGCGGATGGCGGGCTGCAGGTCTCAGCCCGGCTGCAGGATACCGCGATGACCCGTTTCGGCGGCCTTAGCGCGCTGGAGGTGGTGGAGGCAGAGGGCCATGTGCTGGTGCTGGCGGCGGGCAATGACGGCGGCCTCAGCCTGTTCACCCTGACCCCGGGCGGCGCGCTGATCCATCTTGAGAGCCTGGAGCACACACCGGGGCTGGGTTTGCAGAATGTGACCGCGCTGGAGGCGGCGGCGGTTGGCGGCCAGCTGCAGGTCTTTGCCGCCTCGGGTGCGGCAGGCGGCATCAGCCGGTTCACCCTGCCGCTTGGCAGCCTGGGCGAGATGCATCTGGCGGCGGCGGGGGCGGCGTGGCTGGACGGCAGTGCCGGCAATGACGTGCTGGAGGGCGGCCGGAGCGGTGCAAACCTCTATGGCCAGGCGGGCGATGATGTGCTGGTTGCGGGGGCGGAAGGCGGCTGGCTGACCGGCGGCAGCGGTGCTGATACCTTTGTCATCAACCCGGCGGCCGGGGCGGTGACGGTGCGCGATTTCACCCCCGGCGAAGACCAGCTGGACCTGTCGCTGTTCGAAGGGCTCTACAGCACCGGCCAGCTGGATGCGCAGGCG
The DNA here is from genome assembly GCF_021654205.1 of Leisingera sp. MMG026. Classification (NCBI taxonomy): domain Bacteria; kingdom Pseudomonadati; phylum Pseudomonadota; class Alphaproteobacteria; order Rhodobacterales; family Roseobacteraceae; genus Leisingera; species Leisingera sp. MMG026. Next base: position 69,353 of record NZ_JAKFZM010000009.1, read on the forward strand.
CGCAGCAGCGGCATGGTGATGGCGGCGGGAGGCACCCGGATTGTGCTGATCAGCGATGCGGGCACGCCGCTGGAGCTGGCGGATGTGTTCGGCCCGGATCTGCGGTTTTCCTTTCCGCAGCGGCAGGAGGCGGGGGAGACCCTGCCCGGCGGCAGTTTCTACGGCGGCAGCGGCGCCGACCGGCTGGACGGCACCGGCGGCGATGACCTGCTGAGCGGCGAGGGCGGCAACGACCGGCTGGACGGGGGGCGTGGCAATGACAGTCTTGAAGGCGGCATCGGCAACGACCTGCTGGAGGGCGGGTCGGGCAATGACCGGCTGGAGGGCGGCAGCGGCGCCGACAGCCTGAAGGGCGGCAGCGGCAATGATGTGCTGGAGGGCGGATCCGGCAATGACCGGCTTTATGGCGGCGGCGGCAGCGACAGGCTGAAGGGCAGCATCGGCAATGACCTGCTGAAAGGCGGCGGCAGCGATGACAGGCTTTATGGCGGCAGCGGCGCCGACAGTCTCAAAGGCGGCGGCGGTCAGGACCTGCTGTCCGGGCAGGGCGGCCGCGATCTGCTGCAGGGCGGCGGCGGCAGCGACACCCTGTCCGGCGGCGGCGGCAAGGACCAGCTCAAGGGCCAGGGCGGGCATGATGACTTGAAGGGCGGCGGCGGCAAGGACAGCCTGAAGGGCGGGGCGGGGCGCGATACGCTGGACGGCGGCAAGGGCCGCGACCAGCTCAAGGGCCAGGGCGGCGATGACCGCCTGGAGGGCGGCAAGGGGCATGATCTGCTCAGCGGCGGCGGCGGCGAGGATGTCTTTGTCTTTGCCCGCGGCCACGGGCGCGACACCATTTCCGATTTCCGCCCCGGCCGCGACCTGATTGATCTGCAGGGGGCTGCGGCGGACGGGTTTGCGGATCTGGACATCAGCCGCCAGGACGGCGGAGCGCTGATCCTCACCGGCTCGGGCAGGATCTTTCTGGAAGACCTGAACCCGGGCCGGCTGGATGCGGATGACTTTTTGTTTTGAGGATGGCCGGGGCTGCATGTGGCACTGGCTGAATGTGACACTGGCAGGATATGCCGAACGTATACACTTTTGACATTGGGGTCCTGCGGCGCCGGGCCAGCTGCCAGCAGAGCAGTTGTGTGATGTCAGGAAGATCAGGGGCTGGCCGTTTGCCGGGCTGTTGGCGGCAGCCCGTCAGCGGCATCAGGTGATGCTGCACTTGCGCCGCGCCGCCGCTTTTGCGGGGCAGCGATTAAATATTAAGCATAATACTGATTACAGGACTCCCTCGGGTAGCCGCAAAGCAGTAATGTCACTCTCTTCGCATAAGGCATCGAGGACGAGCGGACTTGGGATGGGTGATGATGAGCGAGCGCGAGTTGAACCGCGTTGAGGTTCTGGCGCAGGTCGATGACGGCCGGTTGACAGTTGATAACGCGGCGAACCTGCTGGATCTGACACGGCGGCAAATATTCCGGCTGTTGAAGCGGTGCCGCCAGGATGGTCGCCCGAACAGATCGCAGGTCGCTTGCAACACGATGGCCAGGCTTTGCGCGTGAGTCACGAGACAATCCATGCCTATGTTTACGGTCCAGATGGTCAGTCTGAAGGTCTGGCGCGCTATCTTCCGCATCGTCGCAAGAAGCGGCAGCCAAGACGGCGGCGCACACCGCGTGGCCTTGTGTTTCCACCGGATCGGTCGATCCATGAACGCCCTGACTACGTCAAAACCCGTGAGACTTTTGGCGAATGGGAGGGCGACCTGATGATTTTTGAGCGGGCTCAGGGCAAGACAAACGTCGCTTCCCTAGTCGAACGCAAGACGCGCTTCGCCGTTCTGTTCCGCAACAACGACCGAAGCGCAACGCACCTGATGAACGTGATGGAACCCCAGCCCCAACCAGCCCGCAAATCCATCACGTTTGATCGCGGCATTGAGTTCCGCAATTGGCGTAAACTCAAACCAGAGATAGGAACAAAAGCGTGGTTTTGCGATCCTCAGGCACCCTGGCAAAAGGGTTCTGTCGAGAATCTGAACAAGCGTGCACGTCGATATTTGCCACGGGATGCGCCTGTGGCCGCACTCTCAAATCGAGAAATGAAGTCAATTTGCGACCGCTTGAATGGCACGCCAAGAAAGTGCCTGGGATGGCGAACACCAACTGAAGCCTTCAGGGAAGAGCTGATGAAACTAAGATAGTGGACGCCGTCGCAACGACCCTTGAGTTTCCACCGCAAAGCAGAAATGTCACTCTCCTTGCCGCCCGCTTTTGCAGCTGCAATCCGCAGGTGATACGCGGCCGTCTGCCCGGGTAGGAACGAATCGCAACCTTGAATAGCATTGCCAGGGTTTGGAGCGATGTTCCGGGGGGTCTCAGGTGCCGGGTTTTGACACGATGACATCCGGCCAGGGGCCAGGCCTGCCTGCAGAGAGCGCAGTTTGCTGCGGGCCGGAGAGCGTGCTGGTTGTGGTCCCTGCCCTGAATGAAGCGGCCGCAATCGAGGCTTGCATCGCGTCCTTGCGTGCCGGGGACGGGTTCATGGAGCATGTGCGGATCGTCATCGCCGACGGCGGCAGCAATGATGGCACCCAGGATATTGTTGCCGGCCTGGCGGCGTCGGATCCGATGCTGCAGCTTGTTCATAATCCGGACCGGCTGCAATCGGCGGGGATCAACCGCGCGGTGGACAGCGCAGCGCGGCCTGAACACACAATCCTGGTGCGCTGCGATGCCCATTCGGTCTATCCGCCGGGCTATGTCAGGCGGGTGGCCGAAGCCTTTGCGGCGCGCCCTGAGGCGGCCTCGGTTGCCACCGTGATGGATGCCGCAGGCCACAGCGGGTTTGAGCGCGCCTGCGCCTGGGTGGTGGATACGCCGCTTGGCTCGGGCGGGTCGCAGCACCGCGGCGGCGGGCGGTCGCAATGGGTGGATCATGGCCATCATGCCGGGTTCCGGCTGGATTGGTTCCGCCGCATCGGCGGCTATAGCCCGCGCTTCAGCCATAACGAGGATGCCGAATACGACCGCCGCCTGGTGCTGGCCGGGGGGCGGATCTGGCTGGATGCGGAAAACCGGCTGATCTACAGGATGCGGCCATCGCTGGCGGCCTTGATGCGGCAGTACTGGAATTACGGCCGCGGCCGCGCACGCACGGTGCTGGAGCACCGGATGCGGCCGCGCCTGCGCCAGCTTGTGCCGGTGCTGAATGTGCTGGGGCTGCTGGGCTGCCTGGTTCTTGGCGCAGTGTGGCCGCCCGCGCTGATCTGGCCTGTGGCTTATGCTGCGGCGCTGCTGGCGGTCTCGCTGACGGGCGCGCTGTGCCTGCGCGGCCCGGCCGGCCTGTGGGCCGGGGCGGCGCTGGGGGTCATGCACAATGCCTGGGGGCTGGGATTTCTGCGTATATGGGTGGCTGCTTGGGTGCCCGCTTGGCTGTCCGGGGTCATGGTGCGGGGGATGCAGCGGGCGCAGCGGATGCTGTCTCGTTCGCCGAAGCCCTGAGCCGGGCGATGTCGGCTCTGAGCGGACGCCAGGACAGCGCGGCGGCCAGGACCGGCGCGGCAGCGGCGGCTGCCAGCACTGCCAGCGCTTCCCAGGCCAGTCCGGGGATTTGCGGTGCGGCCCAGATCCTGAACCCCAGCCCGGCGGCGATGCCTGCCGCCGCCGGCAGGATCAGCTGGCGCGCGCAGGCCAGGCGGTCCAGCGGCACGCAGCGCCCGAGATAGGCCCAGTACCGCGGCAGATAGGCGATGGCGAACAGGCTGCGGACCAGGATGGCTGCCTCCAGCCCGAACGGCAGCGCCGCCAGGAACAGCAGCAGCCCGATGGCAAAACGCTCAGCCGCCATGCGCAGCCGCAGGTCGGTCCGGTCGGCCACCATGAAGACGCGGGCGCCGCTGGAGGCCACCGCGTCGATCAGCAGGCCGGGCACCGCCAGCGCAAAGACAACGGCCACCGGGCGCCAGGGTTCGGACAGGATCCAGACAAAGGCCGCCTCGCCGGCCAGAGCGATCACCAGGAAAGAGGGAAACAGCAGCGTCGCCAGCAGCCGGGTCGAGGCAAGATACAGGGCTGCGACCTCTGCCGCGCCCTTGCCCTCCCGCCACTGCCGCGACATCGACACAAGCGTCACCTGCGACACCGGCCCGGCCAATGCGGTCCGGGCCAGCCGGGCGGCGCGTTCGGACATTGCCCAGAGCGACACCGCAAGGGTGCCGAACACTGGCCCGAAGGCCAGCACCGGCGTCTGGTTCTGCAGCGTCATGACACCGGAAAACAGCAGCGTGTTCTTGCCGAAGTGCAGATGCGGCCGCAGCAAGGGCCAATCAAAGGCAAAGCGCGGCTGAAACGCGGACAGCCAGGCAAACCCGGCCGCCCGCAACAGGGCTGTGACCACCTGCTGCGCCACCAGCGCCCACACCCCTGCACCCGCCAGCGCCAGCGCCACTGCCGTCAGCACCCCGGCGATCCCTGCCGCCACGGTCACGCTTGAGATCTGATCAAAGCGGTAGGCGCGCTCCAGCGCAGCCTGATGCGCTGACGTCAGCGATAGCAGGAAAGGCACCGAGGCCAGCACCAGCACAATTGCCGCCAGACCGGGTTCGCCCATCACCCCGGCAAAAACCGGCGCCGCGGCAGCGGTCATCCCGGCCAGCGCTGCGCCGACCAGAAACAGGAACCAGAACACGCTGCTCCACTCCACCGGATCAAAATGCTGCCTGCGCACCAGCGACCGGCCAAGGCCGGCGTCGCTGACGGTATTGGCAAACAGCGGGATCACCATGCCAAGCGCCATCAGCGCAAAGTCCCGTACATCCAGCAGCCGGGTCAGCACCGGCAGGCTGAACAGCTGCAGCAGGGCCAGAACGGCGCGGGCGCCGATCAGCGCGCGGATGCTGGCAAAAAACTGCGCCGGTGCAGCGCCGCCGCTGCCGCCGCTTTCGCTCCGGCCGGGGCTGCGCCCCGGAAACGGCAGGCGGGCGCGCAGCCTCAGCATGTCTGCCCGTCCGCGGCAGCCGCAGCCGCACGGGTGTCCGGCTGCGGCTGGACGGCAGCAGGCGGCGGCACCTTGGGCAGCAGCGTTTCGTCATAGACCCCGATGCCGAAATCCGTCAGCACCCGCGACATGCGGCTGATCTGACGGTCGCTGAAGGCCTGCTGCCACTTGCCGACCTGGGCCTGCGGGTTGCCCAGCAGGCTGGCGTCGACGGTCATCCGGCTGGCCTTGTCGATCCGGGCCAGCGCCGCGGCAGGCACCGGACTGCCCCAGGCGGCAAACAGGCGGGCAATCTCCTGTTCCGGATGCAGGGTCAGCGTCTCATAATGCATCCGGACAGTGCGGGCGCGGGTCACCGGATCCTCCAGCGCGGGCTGCTGGATCCGGCACCACATCGCGACGATACGCTCCTCGTCTGTGTCCAGCGCGCGGATATAGCGGGCAGACTCTGCCAGATCCCCGGCATAGCGGCCGCGGGCCAGATCGGCCTCCATGCCATCGGTGCTGAAGTTCCCCATGCGGATTTGCGAAGCGGCGATGGCAAAGGGATGGCGCAGAAAATGGATCGGCGCGCGCCGGAAGGCAATCCGGCGCAGCATCCAGGGCAAAAACCCGTTGGCGCGGCAGCATTTCACGATCAGCTGCCGGGCGCGCAGGAAATCCGCAACCGGACTGGCCCAGCCTGTCCAGCCGTTGATATGCCGCCCGGACAGGACTTCGCGCAGCAGGGTCTCGGCCTCGGGCCAGTCCGCGCCGGGCGGGATGATCTGGCGCCAGGCAAAGCCGAAGTCGCGCACCTTTGGCGCATGATCCAGATGGAACGGCTCCCAGATGACCGCGCTGGGGGCGGCAGCGCACAGCACCTCGCTCAGCCAGGTGGAGCCGCTGCGCGGATCGCAGGACAGCAGCACCGCATCCTCGGCGCAGAAGCCGCGCATCTTCAGGGCGGCGGCAATGACAGGGGCGCGCAGCAGCTGTTTCACCGGCGGTCCTCCGCGGGCTGCGGCACAGGCGCGGGCGCCTCGGGGCCGGTCAGATAGCCCAGGCGGCGCAGAAGCTGCGCCCGTGCCGCAAGGGTGCGGTCGCGGCTGCGGCGGGGCCGCGGGCCGGGGCCTTGCAGCATTGGCCGGGCGCTGCCGTCCAGCACCGCTGCTACCGCTTGCGGCACCGTGTGCAGCGCCTGCAGCAGGTTGCGGGCCCGCAGCATCTGCGGCGTCAGCGGCGGCGCCGCTTCGGTCCGCTGCTGCAGCACGATGCGGCCGGTGTCGACGCCGGCATCGACAAAATGCACGGTGATCCCGCAGCTGTCCCAGCCTTGCTCCAGCACCTGCCAGAATTCGGCCTGGGTGCCGCGGTAGGCCGGCAGGATCGAGGAATGCATGTTGAGCGTGCCGAGCCGCGGCAGGCTGAACACCTCCGGCTGCAGCACCGGGGCGCCGGTGACCGCGATCAGGTCCGGCTGCCGGGCAGCCAGCCAGGCCAGGCTGGCGGCGGCATTGGGGTTTGCGGATGTGTGCACCTTGATGCCCGGCGGCCAGGCCGCAGGCGGGGCGGCGGCAGTGTCAAAGGCCCGGGCGGCCTGCTGTTCAAGGCGGGTTTCCAGGCGCCGGACCCGGCGTTCCAGGAATGAGGCGCGCAGGGCAAAGGCCAGCATCCGGCGCAGCTTTTGGCGCCGCGGGACCGGGCGCTCAATGGCGAGAATGCCGCATAACTGCGCGCCGGATCGCGCCTGCAGCGCCGCCGCCATGGCGCGGCCAAAAGGCACGTTGTGGCAGATCAGCAGGATCCGCGCGCAGGGCTGCGTCTGCGCTTGTGGCGGTGGAGGCTGCGCGCTCATTCCGACAGCTCCCGCGGGTCAAGCTTGCGGAACAGCTCGTGCCGGGACTGAAAATGGCGCAGGAAACTGTCTGGCAGCCCCGACCAATGCGGCTCGGGGCCGTACTGGCCCAGCTGCGAGCAATGTGCCGCCAGCGCATGGGCTTTCTGCGCCCGCAGATCTGTGATCCGGACCGTATGCATTTGCCAGCCGAGCACCGCGCGCGTCATCAAAGCCACCCCGCGCAGGAAGCCGCCGGTATTGCTGCCCTGCCCGCGCCAGGAGCGGAAATCATAGCTCCAGACCGGGTATTCATAAAACGCGGCAGCCGGGCCGTCCCAGGCGGCCATGGCCCGGCGCGCGGCGCGGGCCAGCGCCTGATGGTCGGGGTGGCCGTCGCTGAGGGCGCAGACATAGACCTCTTGCGGCTGGGTCCGGACCAAGGTGTCCAGGACCGCCGCGCTCAGCCGCTGTTCCTGTGCGTCAAGGCGGCTGTCCTGGAACCGCAGGAAGTGCAGCGCCCCGGCCTCCACTCCCAGCCGGGCGCAGGCGGTGCGGGTTTCGGCCTCGCGCAGCGCCGCCAGCCGCTCCCCGGTGGTTTGCAGGGTCTGCTCATAGCGGTGCGAGGCGGAGCCGTCGGTTGCCATCAGCACGGTGACCGGGGTTCCGCTGCGCCGTTTGAGCGCGATCAGACCGCCGCAGCCCAGGGTCTCATCATCCGCATGCGGCGCTAGCACCAGGGCGGTCCGGTGCGCGGTGCGCGCGGTCATATCGCGCGCCTTCAGGCGCAGCGCTGCGTGAAAGCCGCGGCAGGCGGTCTGTTCGGCCTGCAGCCAGGCGCGCTGGCGCAAGGGCGGCGGCGCGGCGGGACGGGTCGCGGACGGGGCCAGCTCTGTCATCAGGCCGCCCCCGGACCGCGGCGGCGCGCCGCAAGATGCGCCGGAAAATACTCGCCGCGCCGGATCATCCCAAGGGTCTTGCGCAGCACTTCCAGGGGCGGGGCATAACGCGGACCCGGTGCGGCGGCGGCAGCGGCGTTGTGCAGGGCGGCCAGCCGCTCCGGCACCGAGGCCAGACTGTGGCGCTGTGCGATGGCGGCCCGTGCCCGGGCGGCAAGGGTGCGGGCCGCTGCCGGATCGCGGCGCAGTTTTTCGATCACCCCGGCGGTGCCTGACGGCGGGCAATACAGCGCCAGATCGCCGAACGTGGGCGCCAGCCGCGGGTCCAGCACGCAGACGGCGCCCATCAGCATCGCCTCGGCCACTGTGCGCCCGAAGCTTTCGCTGGAAGCGGGGTGGAAGTGGTAGACAAACACATCAAGCCCGTCGAGGAAACCAGCCACCGGCTGTGCGTCGAAATCAAGGATCGTCCAGTCCGACAGGTCCGCACCCATCTGTTCCAGATCCGCGCGCGGGCATCCCATCACCCGGATCTCTGTGTCCGGCAGGCAGGGCAGACTGGCGGCAATACCGGTTGCGGTATCCGGCCATTTCAGCGGATCAGCCCGGCCGTGGCGGCCGATCACCAGCCTGCGGCTGGAGAAGGCCTGCCGTGCGGGCGTCCAGGCGGCGGGGTCGAACACATTGGGCCAGTCCAGGGCGCCAAGGCGGATGAACGGGGTGAACGAGCGCAATTGCTGGCGGCACAGTCCCGACACCGGCAGCCAGAGCGGCCGCGCCCCGGTGGCGCGCGCCACCCGGTGGGCGGTGGCAATGGGGTCATACTGCAGCGATCCGTCGCCCCGGAACGGCAGGTGGTGGGCGACTAGAAACGTTTTTTCCGCCCGCAGCCGCAGCGGTGTGCGGATACCGTAGAAAAAGGTCATCGGATGATGCAGAAACACGCTGCGGGCGGTGACAGGGCGGTCTGCAGACGGCTCCAGCCGTTCGATCCGCGGGTCCTCGCACAGCGCCGCAATTGCCGGGCTGCGCCGGTCCGGGGCGCCGTCGAGATAGGGGCTGCGCACCTCAGCCAGGCCAACGCGCAGCCCGGCCTCGAGAAATGCCGCGATATCGCTGGCCATGGCGGCAGCAGTGCCGCCGCAGAACCGCGGGTCGATCACGCAGGCAGCATCCAGCATCAGCGGGTTCCCTCTGCGGCGCGGGCTTCGATATGCGGCGGCGCCATGACCGCGTCAAAGGCAGCTCCAAGTAGCGCCGCACCGGCAGAATTGAGGTGATCATCGTCGTAATACAGCGGCGTTCCGTCCTGGGTCACCCGGCAGCGGTCCGCGCCGCACAGGGCGTCCTGGGGAAGGATGCGGGTGGCGCCATGCTGTTCCGTGATACGGTCGAGCGCTGCGATCACGGCGGTGTTGCGGCGGTCATATTCGCTGCGGGCCAGGCCGAACGCATCAGGATCACGGCCGTGCAGCACCAGTTTGGCCAGGGTCTCGGGCACCTTATGGCCGATCTCGGGGACCGGATAGACAATCGCCACCTGCCGCCCGGCGCTGCGCAGCCGGGCCACCGTCGTGCTGAGCTTGGCGGTAAGCCGTTCAAGCCGCTGATCCTCGGGCCAAGGGCCGGTTCCGGTATCGGCAAACAGCGTTGGCCCCCAGTCCCGCTCAGCCAGGCCATAATCCACAAGGTAGCCCTCTGCCGCCATGGCGTAGCGCGACACCAGGATCACGGTTTCAATGCTGTCTGTGCCGGTCAGATAGGCCAGCGCCCCGTTGCCGTATTCGGCGCAGCGCCCGGTCTGGCCGTCCAGCCGTTCGGTTTCCGGCACCGGCAGGCAGCCGGAGCGCGACAGATAGGCCAGCCGCCGCCCGCTGCGCTGCGCGGCGGCCTCGGCTTCGGGCAGAAGCGCTGCGGCATGGCTGTCGCCCCAGATCGCCACCGTGGCCGGGCCCGCGGTTTCGGGGCCGAACAGGCAGGGGGTGCCGGGCGGGCGCCAGGCGCTGTCCCGTGCCGTGCATTCGCGCAGCCGCGGGTGGCGGTCAGCAGCAAACCCCGCCAGCCGTACGGCCTCTGGCGGCAGGCGGCCCGGAAAGCCGTTCCCGGCCAGCACTGCCGCAGAAACCGCCGCTGCGGCTGCAATGCCGACCAAGGCGGTTGCAAGCACCCGCGCCGAAGACGGCGCGCGCCCTGCGGCCTGCTGCGCGGGCGGGCGGCGGAACGGGGTCTCGACGTATTTCCAGCTGGCCCAGGCCAGGACGGTGGAGACCGCCACCACCAGGATGCAGCCCGCTGTATCGGGACGGTCAAGGGTGATTTGCTGGTAGAACACGATCACCGGCCAGTGCCACAGGTACAGCGAATAGGAGATCAGCCCTATCCACACCAACGGCCGCAGGGACAAGATGCGGTCGCAGACAGTTCCCGCCTGCCCGCCCGCGGCGATGATCATTGCCGCGCCGGCAACCGGCAGCACGGCGGCCGCACCCGGAAACACTGTCGCCTCGTCAAAGCGGACAACCGCATAGGCAATCATCGCCAGCCCGCCGAGGCCCATTGCCTCGCGGGCCAGGCGCCCGAGGCGCAGGCCGGCGATCAGCAGTGCCGTAAGCGCGCCTGCGCCCAGCTCCCAGGCGCGCCAGGGCAGCAGGTAATAAGCCATGTCGGGCCGCATATGGGTGGTCAGCACGCTGAGGCCGAAGGACAGCAGGGTGAGTGCGGCGATCAGCCTGACCGGGCCGCGGCGCAAAGCGGCGAGCAGCATCATCAGCGGCGGAAAGATGATGTAGAACTGCTCTTCTATCGCCAGCGACCAGGTATGCAGCAATGGCTGGTCGTAGATCCCGGGGCTGAAATAGCCGGTCTCGGACCAGAACAGGATGTTCGACAGAAACACCGCCGCCGCCAGCGCGGCGCGGGCCGCGTCCTCGAATTCAGCCGGCATCAGCAGGACATACCCCGCCGCCAGCACCGCCGCGGTTACCGCAAACAGGGCCGGCAGGATGCGCCGTGCGCGGCGCTCATAGAAGCGCAGGATCGAGAAGGTGCCCGCCGTGATCTCGCGGTGGATGATAGAGGTGATCAGAAAGCCCGAGATCACAAAGAAGACATCCACCCCCACAAAGCCGCCGGGCAGGCCGACGGCGCCGGCATGGAACAGCACGACCGGCACAACCGCGACCGCGCGCAACCCGTCGATATCGCGCCGGTAGCCGGTCATGGCAGGGCGTCCGTTTGCGCGGCTGCAGCCATGGCCGTCATACAAAGAGGTCCGATTGCAGCTGGTACTCCACGTCTGTCGTGTTCCAGGCCAGCGTGCCATGGGCTTCGCCTGCACCGGTCTCCTCGAAGATGAAGTCAGGATCGTCGAAGCGGTAATAGCGCAGCAGCCCGGCAGAGGCGGGATCGACCACACCGCCGCGGCCGGCATCGATTTCGGCCTGGCTGCGGGCAATATCCCAGAAGCGCACCTCGTCCAGGGCGCCATCCAGCGATTCATTGGCATGAACGCCGCTGGCCAGCCGTTCGACCATCACATCCGAATTGAACACGAAACTGTCCGCTGTATCCAGCACGCCATCGACATAGACATTGAGCACCCCGCTTTCGCGCACCAGCGCGTAGTGGTGCCAGGATCCGTCAGCCGGCGCCTGGAAGGTTGACACCGCCTGGTCGCCGCCGTCCTCAAACGCATAGAGCCGCATGTTGCCGCCGTGGAAGTTCAGATCGTTGGATCCGGCCCCTTGGAAGATACCGGCCCCGAAAATCGCATCGTCCTTGTTGATCGGCCGCCCGGCATCGAAGCTCGCCATGAACTCGATGGTGAAATCGCCGGAGAGCGTGAAATCGGCGATATCAAGCCCGGTCAGGTTCGGTCCGGACACCAGGACACCGTTCTGTGCGGGCGGCGTCGGCGTGTCTGTGACCTCGATGGTCACGGTTGCGGCATTGGACCAGGCGCCCTCATTGTCCTGCACCCGGTAAGTGAAACTGTCGGTGCCCTCGAAATCCGGGTCTGTGGGCGTGTATTCCGCATGGCCGTAGTGCCCCGCAGGCAGGCCGCGCGCCAGCAGCTCGGCCTCGGTGTCCATTATCTCGATGGTGCCGTGGCTTGGCCCGGACAGGATCTCGACCATCTGCATGTTGAGGCTGCCGTCGGGATCGCTGTCATTGTCGAGGATATGAAGGTGGCTGGCCACCGGGTCAAAGCCCACCGGCAGCACCACGCTGTCGTCCACCGCCAGTGGCGGGGTGTTGCCCACATCGATAGAGGTGCCGCTGAACAGGGTTGCTGCCCCCAGCTCGTCGGTGACGGTCAGGGTGACATCATAGAGGCCATCCGCGTTGTAGGTATGGCTGGGCGCGGCGCCGGTTCCGCTGTTGCCGTCGCCGAAGTCCCAGGCATAGCTCAGCGTGTGCCCCTCGGCGTCGGTCACGTCAGAGGCGAAGGTGACCAGATGCGGTGCCGCGGCGGCCATGTCCTCGCCGGGATCCAGCAGAATGCCCGGTCCCTGCGGCGCGGTATTGGGCGTGCCGTCGGCCGAAATCGACAGGCTGATCGACGCCATGTCGGAGTTGGTGCCGTCATCAATTGTATAGGCGATGGCAGTGATGATGCTGCTGCCTGCAGTAAGCCCGGTAAAGACACCGTCGCGGTCGCGGAATTCAATGGTGCCATCCTGCGCCACCCGGAACTGGCCGCCGTTGTCGCCCCAGATCTTGATACGCCCGGTCGAATCCTGGTTGGCGGTGGTTGTCTGCTGGCCGTTTGACTTGTAGCCGTCCAGCTGCACCAGATCGAACGGCGCGCCGCCTTGGCTGATGTCATTATTAAAGGCGTTGGTGCCCAGGGTGATCCAGTTGCCGCCGGCCAGATCGTCCAGAGCCGTTGCCGGGGCATCATCAACCGCATCAAGCGGCGGCGTCGGCGTGTCTGTGACCTCGATGGTCACGGTTGCGGCATTGGACCAGGCGCCCTCATTGTCCTGCACCCGGTAAGTGAAACTGTCGGTGCCCTCGAAATCCGGGTCTGTGGGCGTGTATTCCGCATGGCCGTAGTGCCCCGCAGGCAGGCCGCGCGCCAGCAGCTCGGCCTCGGTGTCCATTATCTCGATGGTGCCGTGGCTTGGCCCGGACAGGATCTCGACCATCTGCATGTTGAGGCTGCCGTCGGGATCGCTGTCATTGTCGAGGATATGAAGGTGGCTGGCCACCGGGTCAAAGCCCACCGGCAGCACCACGCTGTCGTCCACCGCCAGTGGCGGGGTGTTGCCCACATCGATAGAGGTGCCGCTGAACAGGGTTGCTGCCCCCAGCTCGTCGGTGACGGTCAGGGTGACATCATAGAGGCCATCCGCGTTGTAGGTATGGCTGGGCGCGGCGCCGGTTCCGCTGTTGCCGTCGCCGAAGTCCCAGGCATAGCTCAGCGTGTGCCCCTCGGCGTCGGTCACGTCAGAGGCGAAGGTGACCAGATGCGGTGCCGCGGCGGCCATGTCCTCGCCGGGATCCAGCAGAATGCCCGGTCCCTGCGGCGCGGTATTGGGCGTGCCGCCCACGCTGATGTTCAGCGAGATCGGTGCGGTGTCCAGATCGTCGCCATCGCTGATCGAATAGCCGATCGAGGTGATGATGCTGCTGCCTGCGGCAAGGTCCGCGAAAACGCCGTCGCGGTCGCGGAATTCAATGGTGCCGTCCTGCGATACCCGGAACTGGCCGCCATTGTCGCCCCAGACCTTGAGCCGTCCGGATCCGTCGAAATTGCTGGTGGTCTTGGGCTGCCCATTTGTCTTGTACCCGTCAAGGCTGACCACATCGAAGGGGTTGCCGCTGGGGTTGGTGTCATTGGCCAGCGCATTGACCGGCAGGGTGATCCAGCCGCCGCCGGCCAGATCTGCAGTATCGGCGGCCAGATTGTCCTCCACCGCGTCGACCGGGCCGATCGGCGCGCCCTGGCTATAGACCGGCCGCAGAACGGTATCGGTTTCTGGCACGATGAACTCGCGGGTCGCCGTGGTGATGCTGGGATCATCCTCCCAATGGGAGAAATCCCATTGGAAACCGGCATCCTGATAGCTTTGCTGCACGCCGATGGTATGGCGGAAGCCGACGATGTTGTCATAGACGAGATCACCCTGGAAGGCGACGCTGTCGATGGTGAAGGTGAAACCGGCAATATCCGGATTGTCGAAGGTGGTGATCGATTCCTCGGGGCGGATCTGCACCGATTCCGTGGTGCTGAGCCCGTCGCTGTCGATCGCCGTCAGGAAAATCTCAAAGCCGACGTCGCCGAAATAGTCGTGGCCGGTATCGGGAATGTCAAAACTGATGCCGCCCGGCACGTTTTCGATCCCGGCAAACTCGGGGTGCGAATGCTCGTTGTGGTTCAGCACCATGGACCAGTAGACATCCGGTCCCGACAAAGCCCCGTCCTGGGTATCAAAGGCGCTGCCGGTCAGGGTGATGGTGTCGCCGGCCCGGAAGCTGGTGGCCGCGTCCGGGGTATCGATGGTGACTGTTGGCGCTTCGCCCACGGTGATGGTCTGAGCGTTGTAGACAGTCTGGGCACCGTGTTCGTCCGTGACCACCAGCTCGACGACATAGCTGCCCTCGGAAGTGTAGGTATAGGTCGGTGCGCGTTCGGTCGAGGTGGCAGTGTCGCCGACCCCGTCGCCATCAAAATCGATGCCGTCGCCGAACGACCAGGTGTACGTCAGCGCGTCGCCGTCCGGGTCAAAGGCATCGGTGTCAAACGTCACCGTATGCGGCGCGGTCAGATTGCTCTCTTCGCCGGGATCCAGCAGGATGCCGGTGCCTCCCGGCGCCTGATTATCGGCGGAAAATTCGATCCGGTTCACCGCGCCTTCAAAGGTGAACAGCGTGCCGGTCGAGAAAGTTGTGATGTAATAAAGCGCGCCATCCGGCCCTTCGGCGAAGGTCAGCACCTGGCCGGTGGCATTCTTGAAGTGATTGTCTGACACAACCACCGGCTCGCCGCTGGAATAATCGACTTCAAGATAGCGGATCCAGTTGCGCACCCAGTCGCCGTAGAAATAGGCGCCCTGGTATTCATCCGGCAGCAGCGACCCGCGGTAGACGATCCCGCCTGAGACCGACGCGCCGGCATCGCCGAACTGCGGCAGCTGATCCTGGCCCGGACCGGAGGCATGAAAGTAGGAAAAGATCGGGCTGCCCGGGTCGTCCGGGTCGGGCAGGTAACCTTCAAAATCCGGCCAGCCGTGGTCGGCGCCGGGTGCGGCGATGTGGATATCTTCCGAGGCGCCGCGGAAATTGCCGCCGACCTCGCCGATCCAGAGCGTGTTGCTGGGCTGGTCGTATTCCGCCCGGAACGGGTTGCGCAGGCCGTGGCTGTAGATCGTGGTGATCACGCCTTCGGGATCAATCGCCAGGTTCTCCGGGCTCGTCGAGATGGCTGACAGCGTGTTCACCGACGGCGTGTAGCTGGCGGCTGCGGCCGCATCGTAGTAGGGGTTGTCCGTGGGCACCGACCCGTCGGTCAGGTTGATCCGGTGCACCTTGCCATCGTCATGGGTCAGATCCTGGGCGTTCTCGGCATGAAATTCCTCGCCGATGGTAATGTACATCTTGTAGGGGCTGGGATCGCCGGGCCCTGTCGGTTCATAGGCGATCGCCAGGCCGCCGCCCTGGTGGTCCTCGCCGGAATAGGTGTCATGCTCGCGCCACAGCACTTGTTCACTGGCCGGGTCGGCACGGCTGGCCGCGCCGCCGGTGTTTTCCTGATGGGTGAAGCGTGACACGGTTGTGCGCTGTTCCTGCTCGTTGGAATAGAACAGGTAGATATTGCCGTTGGTTTCGAACTCCGGATCGACCTTGATGTTCAGCAGGCCGGCTTCCCGGTCGTTCAGAACCTGCGACGAGAGATCCATATAGACCGCCGAGGCGCTGTTGGCGGTTGTCGGATCCTCGATGATGCGGACGATGCCATCCTTCTGAGCGACGAGCAGCCGCCCGTCCGGCAGGAAAGCCATGCCGGTCGGCAGCTGCAGGCCGGACACCACCTGGGTATCGATCAGGTTCCCCGCATCGCCGATGTTCACATCAAAGACTGTATCGTCGTTGACAATCGCGGTGCCCGCCGGCGGGTGCAATGTGTGCCCGGTTTCCGCATTGCCGGTCGCATCCACAATGTGGTCGGGATCGTCATCGAACCGGTAATAGCGTTCCAGCCCGGCAGGTCCGCCGCCGGTCATGTCGATGGTGCGGGCGGCAAACTCCTGGATTTCCTCAGAGCTGCGGGCAGTCGACCAGATGCGCAGCTCATCCATCCGCCCGTCCAACGCCCCGGCGACGCTGGAGGCAAATTCTTCAATCGTGAAGGTTGCAGTGTACTCATGGAAAGAAGTCGCGTCATTCACCCCGTTGAGGTAGAGCCGGACGAAGTCATTTTCGCGGACAAAGGCCACATGGTTCCATTCGCCTGCGTTCAACTTTTCGGCACCGGTCACGACATCGCCTTCGGCGGAGTCGAACAGTCGCGGCAGCCCCTGGTGGAAATTAATGTCCTGCCCGTTGGCGGCATTGCCCGAGGACACCGCGCCGTCCGCCTTGCTGACAAGCTCAAGCGGATCGAAGAAAATATTGAATTCAATCGTGAAATCCCCGGAAAGCGATATGTCTTGAATATCGATCCCCTGGGCGTTTGTTTCTAAAACATAAGACACTAGTTTACCCTCAACAGACACCAGACGCACAGCGGCCGCAACAACCGGACAGGTTAAAGACCCTGCTTCTGCTGCGGAAATGGTAGAGGGCCGGTAATGGAAATCAAGGCCGGTGCCGTTTCCGCATTCCGGGAAATGCTACGGTTTACAAAGGCATCTGGGTGCCAAGTGATTTGAGACAGTTTTGTAAGGCCTGGATACGATATGACCGATTTTTCTGCTCCTGAACCGCCGCACGCCCGCCGCCCTGCAACCGCAGGGCAACGCGGCCGGAGAGGCCGCCTGACCGACCTCCTGGCTGCCGCCGCGGTGGTGGCAGTGATGGCGCTCCTGTCCTGGATCCTGGCCGGGGCGCCGGGCACAAACGGCATCGATGATGCGGCGATCACCCGCTCCTATTCCGAGAACATCGCAAACGGGCATGGCTTTGTGTACAACATCGGCGGCGAGCGGGTGGAGGGGGCGACCTCCTTCCTGTGGACCCTCATTCTGGCCGTTCCCTATCTGGGCGGCGGCAACCCCGAGGCTGCGATCCTGCTGGTTGCGGCAGGATTCACCGTGGCCGCGGTCTGGTTCAGCCTGCGCATCGCCCGCCGCGCGGGTGGCGGCCCTGGCAGCCCGGAGGGCACAACGGCGGCGGTGCTGTCGGCGCTGGCCTTATGCGGGTTGCCGTCCTTTTTCATCTGGTCGGTCTGGTCAATGATGGAGATCGCGCTGTGGACGGCGCTGATCCTGCTGCTGCTCGACCGGCTGTCGCAGCTGGCCGAAGGGGCGGCACCGCCGCACATGGATCTGCCGCTGCTGCTGGCGGCGGCCGCCTTACCGCTGACCCGCCCCGAAGGCATCGCGGTTGCCGCTGGCCTGGGGCTGCTGGCGATTGTCCTGCGCCCGGCGGCCTGGCGCCCGGCAGGGCTTGCTGTTGTTGCGGCCATCACGGGGTTTGCGGTGCTGACGCTGGGGCGGATGGCCTATTTCGGGTTTCCCTTTCCCAATACCTATTACGCCAAGGTCTCTGCGGACCGGCTGCAGAATATCCTCGACGGGGCCAAGTATTTCATCAGCTTCCTGACCGGGCAGCCCTTTGCCGAGGTGCTGGTGCCGGCCTGGCTGCTGCTGGCCGCGGTCAGCATCATTGGCCTGATCCGGCGCCCTGCCCCCGGCCAGCGCACCAGGGTCCTGGCGGCGGCGGCGGTGTTCGGCATTCTGTTTTCCTATGTGATGCTGGGCGGCGATCATTTTGCGCTCTGGCGGTTTTACCAGCCGGTGATGCCGATCCTGGCGCTGCCGCTGGTGCTGGGCGGGCTGGCGCTGCTGCGGGCTTTGCAGCCGGTTCGGCGCGCCACGGCCCTCGGTCTGGGCCTGGCGGCGCTGCTGGTTTGGAGTGCGGTCAATGCTATTGCCTACCGGCAAGAGCGGTTCCGCATTGCTCGCGAATTCACCCTGTCGGCCCGCGGCGAGGTGTTTGGAACCTATATGAACGGCTTTTCCCCGCGGCCCAGCATGGGGGTTGTTGCCGCAGGCGGCATTGCGCTGACCTACGGCGGGGAGCTGCGCGACCTGATGGGGCTGAACTGGGTCGAAATGGCCCATGCCAATCCCATCAAGATCGGCTTCCGCAACCATGCGAGCTTTGACGCGGATACCTTCTGGAAGCATCCGCTGGACCTCCTGCCGCAATTCCACAAGCCTGGCTGCCAGCGGGAGAATTGGACCGAGGCGGCGCGTGCCTCCGACACCGGCGTGAAGCAGCTGTTTGTGCAGCCGCGGTTTCAGGCCGAATATACTCCGGTGGTGCTGGAGATGGGCGGGGGCCGCTGCACCAACGCCTTTGCTGCGAACCGCTGGCTGGCACAGGTGGACAGCGGCAGGATCATCCGGGCCGGCTGGGACGCTGTCACGTTAACCGGCAGCAAAAGGTAGACGTTTTCGTGGCCGGGTCCGGTATTGCGCTCTAGTCTCTATAGCAGAACACCAAGGGGAACAGTACACAGTGCCATTGGTAACATTTCAAACCGCGCTTGAACGGCGCTATGATGCCTGCATCGTTGGCTCCGGGCCGGCCGGGCTTGCGGTTGCGCTGCCGCTGGCCGAGGCCGGGCAGACCGTTCTGGTGCTGGAGGCCGGCGGCCATGCGCCCAGCCCCGGGCCCGGGGCCGTGTTCGAATATCCCGGCACCCATATGGATCCTGCTGAGACGCATTGCCAGGGGCTTGGAGGCACGACGTCCCTGTGGGGCGGGCGGATTCTGCCTCTTGTGCAGCACGACCTTGAGATGGCGGGCTGGCCGCTGCCGTTCAGCGATCTGGCGACCTATTTCAGCGCCGCGACCGCTTTTCTTGGCGGTTATGCGCCGGCGGTCCCTTTCTTGCGGCCCGGTGCGGCGGGGGATTTCGATCTGAACGCGACAGAAGTACTGGCCGATTCCGGCTCGCTCATGCGTTGGCACCAGGCCCGTATCGATGCCCCGGGGGGCCCTGATGTGGTGCTGCAGGCCAATGCGGTGGGTCTCGAGTTCGGGACTGGTGCCGATGGCCGCCCCCGCTGCGCCGGTGTCCGGGTCCGGCAGCAGGACGGGGCGCCGGCAGCCAGCATCCGGGCCGGGACAACGGTTCTGGCCCAGGGCGGGATCGAAACCGCCCGGCTGCTGCTGGCCGCGCAGGCGCGGCACCGGGCCGAGCTGGGCCACCTGGCGGCACTGGGGCAGTATTATGCCGGGCATTTGACCGGCAGCATTGCCAGTATTGTCTTTCCGTCCCGGGCCGATGTGCGTGCCTACGGCTGGCGGCGGCAGGGCGCACAGGGGCTCAGCCGGCGGGTGTTCCGCAGCACGCCCCAGGCCATGGCGGACGGGGTCAATATGTTCTTCTGGGCCCGCAACTGGCCCGCGGCCAATGCCGGGCACGGTTCAGGCATTCTCTCGGCAAAGCACCTGCTTGCGCGGCTGCGCGGGCGCAGGGTGCGCGATCCCTCGCTGCCGGGACCCAAACCCCCTGAACGGCTGGAACCAAGTCCGGTTCTGCCGCATCTGCGCAATCTGGCTGCAGACGCCGGGCCCAGCCTGCGTGCCCTGCCCGGAATGATCAGCGCCCGCTGCGACCGCAGGCGGGAGGTGGTCGATCATTTGATCCCGAATGGCGCAAACCGGTACAAGCTGAGTTATCACGCGGAACAGGACTCCCAGGCCGGAAACCGTATCGAGCTTGCCGGCCCTGTGCAGCCGGACACTTTGCCCGGGGTCCGTATCCACTTCAATTTCTCGCAGGCTGATGTGGACCGTGTCGTCCGCGGCCACGAGATGCTATCGGCGGCGTTTGCCGCCTCCGGCCTGGCCAGGCTGCAGCATGACATGGCTCCCGAAGACCAGGTCCGGGCCATCCGCGCCAGTGCCAGGGATGGCTATCATCAGACGGGGATGGCACGGATGGGGCTGGACCCGCGCGACAGCGTTGTTGACGGAAATTGCCGGGTGCATGGCGTGCAGGGCCTGTACCTGGCAGGCTCGGCGGTCTTTCGCAGCAGCGGCGCACCGCAGCCAACGCATTCCATCGCGGCCTTCTCTATGCGGCTGGCACACCATTTGGTATCGGTCCATGCCGGGCACCATGCCGCGGCTGGGAGCGGTTGCTCTGCACCGGCAGCCCAATGACCACAGGGGTGCAAGCCGCAATGAGCTCGGCCCCGGCCCGGCCTGTGGAACTGGCCTTGGCCGTGCTGTGGTTCCTGGTCACCTTCACCGTCTTTCAGAGAGATGAGTATATCCTTTATCCGCTGGCGCTCTACTTTTCCTACGCGGTCTGGCGCGATCGCCGGGCCACGGTGCCGATCCTGGCGGGCAGCTGGCCGCTGCTGCTGCTGCCCGCCTGGGCGATGTTGTCATCGCCGCTGGGCGTGGTGCCGGGAGAGGCGTTGCGCACGGGTGTCCAGATGGTGCTGTCCGGGCTGATCTGTGTGCTTTTTGCAGCCTGGATGAGCCCGCGCCGGATTGTCCTGGCCACCTTCTTTGCGACCGGCATCTGCGGGGTGCTGAGCGTTGTCTTCACCTCTTATCAGGATGGCGCGATGACCGGCGTCTTCCCGCATAAAAACATGCTGGGGGCAAAGATGCTGCTGCTGTGGGCGGCGGCGCTCTGCGTGGCTTTCGACCCCTGGTTCCGGCTGTGGCTGCGGTTTACCGCCCTGGTGCTGGCGGCGCTGGCCTTTGTGCTGATCCTGCGCAGCCATTCGGCCACGGCGCTGGTGCTGAGCCTTGCCATCATCACGATGATCGGCGGCTTCGGCTTTTTTGCCGGCGCCGGAGACCGCACGCCTGCCGACCGGATCGCCACCGGGCTGATCACTGCGGGGGTGCTGGCCATTGCCCTGCCGGTGCTGCTGAGCGGGCCTGACTCCCTTGCTGATCTGTTCTTCGACCGGCTGGGCAAGAGCCGCACACTCACCGGGCGCACCCAGTTATGGGCCTATGCCGAGGATGTTATCCGGGAGCATCCGGTGACCGGATACGGCGGCGGCGGCTTCTGGCGGTATCAGGAGAACGACCTGGTCCGGCAGATTTTTGCGGCGTTCCACAAAAGCCCGAACCAGGTCTTTTCCTTCCACAACTCATTTTATGAAAACACCGTGCATTTCGGCCTGATCGGGCTGGGTTTGACGGTGTTCATGCTGGTCTGGGCGCTGGCCCGCCTGGCTGCCCAGCTGCTGCGCCGCGGCGGCATGCCGTTCATTTTCTTTCTGACGGTGGCGATGGTCGAACTGATCCGCGCCATGGTCGAAAGCGAGCTGATGCGGCCCTTTGTGCTGGCCCATATGCTGATCTGGATCGGCGCCTGCTACCTGGCCAAGCACCGGTTTGGCAGCAGGCATGGCACCGGGCAGGGCCCGGTGCAGCGACGGCCAGCCCCTTCGGGGCCGGCCGTCGCCTTTCATGCTGCGGATGCGGCGGTTCAGAACAGATCGTAGACGCCGGTCTCTGCCGCAAACCAGCTGACGTCTTCACGCTTGTGCCAGGTTTCATTATCCGCGGATTTCTCTTCCTGGGCAAAGATCGAGATACCGTTGCTGTCAAAATCGCGCAGACGCAACGCAGCAGGGTCCTGGCCATTGGTTGACGTCATGGAGGCGAGGAATGCCAGCTCATCGAACGCGTCCGGATCGACATCCACCTGCGAGGCTTTGCGTTTCACGCCGGTCATGTTCCCGGCTTGCAAGCCTTCGCCTTCGCCCACTTCCATTGCCATCACATAGACGGTCTCCGGTGCGAAGGCACCGCCGCTGTTATCCTGCTGCCGCTGCAGCGAGATTTCGACGGAATCGTTGCCGGACACCTCGTTGCGGACGGTGATCGCTTCGGAGGCGTTATGGCTGCCGATCTGGGTGAAGACAGCGATTTCACCGTCAAAACCGGAGAAATCTACGGTGGCCTTGCCGTTTTTGTCCGTTTTCACCTGCACCGCAGTGACCTGGCGCCCGTCTTCCAGCTCGTAGGTGCCGCTCGACATGGCAACCCAGCTCACCGATTCCGCCGCGTGCTTGCCGTTGAGATAATCCCATTCCTCGATCTGCATTTTGAACCCGTCGTCGGTTGCCGCCTTGACCCGGGCAAAGGCCGGAGCCCCGCCGTTCGATGTCAGCGGCCCCATGATCACCACCGGATTGTCGATGTCTTCGGCAAACTCGGTGCTGAACCAGTTGTTGCGGGATCCTTGATTGAAGGTTGCGGTGCCGACCTGCAGCACGGCTTCAGCATCGCCGCCTGTATCCGGATCCGGGTCCGGAGTCGGTTTCGGATCCGGGGTGCCGCCGCCGGTGTCCGTGCCGCCGGCTTCGGTATAGCCGTCGAAAATCTCAACCTTGCTGGACGGCAGCTTGAAATCGGAGATCTCATACTGCTTCAGGAACTCGTCGGTATAGCCTTCCAGCTTGATGTCGATGCGGTAGGAAAAATGCTCGGCGGTGACGCGGTCAGTGATCCAGATCGCAACCGGCATGGTCCAGCCGCCGTCGCCGTCGCGCATCGCGCCATGCAGGGCGAGCAGATCTTCCGGGTCGGGCTGGCCGAGAAGGGTGTCGTTTGTATTGATCCCGTCCTGATCTGCTGTCGGAACCTTCGACCATATGTTCGACGCCAGCCGCAGTTCTCCGGCATTGTCGGTGATGGTGCCGGAAATCAGCAGGTCCTTGTCGCGCGGGCCCAGAGTGAGGTCGGCATTTGCATCCAGCTTCAGCACTGGTTTCGCCAGGGTTTCAAACGACGACGCGTCCGCTGATACCAGCCGCTCGTCACCATAGTTGCTGCTGTCGATTTTCTTGCCGACGTTTTTGAACGTATTGCCGATGTAAACACCGTCATTGTTCACGCCGGTATCATAAATCGCCGTTTTGAAGCCGTCAAAATGAGAGTTGATGATCGACGTGCTTTCGTGCTTGGACGGCATGACGATGGCCTTGCCTGCACCGTCGTCGTCAGCAATGAACAGGCCATCGCGAATGACATATTCGCCGGTATAACTGAAGACGTCGAAAACCTTGTCGACTTCCCAGGCTGTCATGCGGATCATGTCACTGCGCAGATCGGTGGTGGTGGCCATGTCCTGACGGTGGCCGGTGTCGATCATCGTCTCCACCGCAATTGCAGTGTTGTCATGGAAACCGGTGATGGCTGGCTCTTCGTTGTTCAGGACGTCCTTGAACGGCATCGGGTCGAACTGCAGCGCATCACGGTCGGGGTTGTCGACGCTGGTTTCGGCAGCGCGGAACATCCATGCGGTATTGGCGTTTGCGGCAATGTTATCGTGCTGGACTATTTGCCGGGCCTGGTTTTCATAAGCCACGCCGCTGTGGCCGAAATCCGCTTTATGCTCATCGCGCGCAATCGAGAAATCCTCGCCCGCGCCGGGAATGCCGGTGACAAAGTTGCCGATCCACTGGCCGGTCTCATCGCCGTCTTCCGACACGATGCCGGCGCCTGCGATGTCATGCACAAAATTGAAATCAACAGCCGCATGGCTGGAATGCTGCACAATGCCCCAGCCCGGGGAGCCATGCACCGCGTTGCCGTTCAGCACCGCCATCTGGCTGCCGGCCTCGGTGCCGGTCTCGTGCAGGTGCAGCGGGTAGCGCGCGGCGACATTGGTGCCGACATCCAGCGGCAGCGATTTGTCGGTGCGGCCCAGCTCGCTGAATTCGGCGTATTGGACCACGGCGTCGGGCGTGTGCATCATCATCACATGCCCGCGCACCCCTTCGGGGTTCTCGGAGGAGAACACAACGTTGCGGGTCTCGTTGCCGACAAAAATGTCCAGATCATAGCCCGGCGGGGTTGTATGATCGTAACTCAGCGCCTTGTCCAGGGTGATTTCAACGCCCGTCGAGGTCTCTTTGATCGCCACGATTTCCCGGCTTTCATCCTGGAACTTGCCCTGCTGGGTGCCCATCACGACAAGCGTGTCGCCGACCTGCCAGCCGTCGGTGTTGGCTTCAAAATTCAGGGTCTTGGTGCCGGCCTTTGCGTTGCCGTCCAGCGCTGAATAGGAATATTTTGTGGCGCCATGGATTTCGACCTTGCCCTGGGCAATCAGGCCGTGGCTCAGCAGGTCAGGATCAATCTTGGTGTCGATCGCTCCGTCGGCAAAAACGATCGAGGTGTTCACATCCGCCTCAACCGGCTTATCCGCGGTGCCGATGGTCAGATGCGAGTTCAGGCCGGTGACGAATGTCTCGACCCGGATATGGGTGTCCTGATCGGTGGCGAAATCAAGCCCGCCGTCGACGCGGACCCATTCCAGCCGGGCGTTGGATGTGGAGTTGTACTCGACAGACACGCCTTCCGGTACGTGGACTTTTGCGTCTGTTCCCGGGACCTTACCGTTTTTCCAGGTTGACGGGTCGTTCCAATTGCCGGATTGTATTGCGACGTGGGTTGCATCCGCGGGATTCGTAAACGGCATGGTCATATCATGATGGGACATCATGGTGTCGTGGGTCATTGAATTCATCGAACTGGATCTCCGGATTGCCAGATCAGGCGCGTCTTAGCGGTCTGGCAGATGATTATGTTTTGCGGATGCCGTGAGAAAGGAATGTTGACGTTGCTTTAACGGCATCTTCAGGGCATGTTCTTTGGCCGCCGCGCTGCTGCGCGACTGACCGCTTTCCCCCCCCTGCCTGCCTCCGGAGACGCAGGCCGTGTCTTTCACCAGCCCTGCTGACCTAGGGGAGCAGGGCGCAAAAAAACAGATGCCTCAAGGCGTTGTGCTTGAGGCAGGATCCCGGGGCTCAAAATTGCCGCCCGGTAACCATTGATATGATGCGCGGCTATGCCACGCGCAAAGCGCGGAAGCGCTGCGCTTGAACTGCATCGATGTGTCCCTCGTTATCCGAATTTTTTGCGAACCTGCCCCAACTCGCCGCCCATTTCCAGCGTGTTCAAATAGGAATTCGAAGTTTGCTCCCGCATGGGCAATAATCCGAGCGCGGGCAGCGGGCGTGCCGGCGAAATTATGCCGAACCATTCGCGTCATGGTATTTCAGAGCGCACGTTAATGCTGTGTTAACCAAATGGAAAAACCATTCCGGAATACGGAGTGTTCGGGGAGAAATGTTTTGTTTCAGGTATTTCAAACATCCTGGCAAAATGAATCGCCTGCCTGGCTGTCAAGGATGTCTGCCAGCTCCGGATTACGGAGTTGCGAAATTGCCGATGCGGAAGCCATTGACAGCTTTTCGCGCTCCGAATCGTTGCGCAGCAGGGCACAGACCGTGGCGGCATAGTCGGCATCCGAGTCGGAAACGGCCACGAAGCCGTCCAGCGTGCCGCCAAAAGCGTCCAATGTCCCGGGTGTCACCGCCACCGGCATACCCAATGAAAGGTAGTCCACCACCTTGATCGGGATGCCGCTGCCGGTCTTCATCGGCGCCAGCCCGACCGCTTGCGGCCCGCCAAGGGCGGCCAGATCGTCCACCGGCCCAAGCAGCACCAGCCCTTCGGCCTGCGCCTCCCGGGCGGAAACCGTGGCTGCGATTGACCCTGCGATCCACAGCTTTGCATCGGGAAGCCCGGCGCGCACCTTTGGCCAGACGTGCCGGCGCAGGAAGCCAAGCGCTTCGGTGTTGCCGCCGTGAACAGAGCCGAGAAACAGCCCGTGCGGCTCTGTGCCGGGCTCTGCGCGGGGGCGGACGGCCTGTGCCGCGGGCGGCATCCATTCGTGCCGGGCGCCGGGCAGCAGCGGCCGCAAGCGGTCGCGTTCGATGCAGCTGGCATGGATCAGGAGGTCCGCCGCCCGGCAGCGCTGCGCCTCTTCGGCCAGGGTGATCACCGAATGGTCGGGCTGCAGCCCCTGCGCGGCAAAGTTTTCGGCCCGCAGCGAAAACAGATCATGCAGGAACACAACACGCATGCGCGCCTCCAGCTGGTCCAGCAGCGGGCCGAGGCTGCTGTATTCCACGGTCAGCACCTCGGCGTCAGCTCTCCGCGCGCGCGCCATCACCTCCTCGGATTCCCGCGGCGGCAGCTCAACGCCAAGCAGGCTCGGATAGGGGCTGCCGCCCTGCCCGCTCAACCGCCGCCACCCTTCCGCGGCGGCCCTGCGGGCCATGCGCAGCCAGACCGCCGGCGACAGCGAAATCCGGGTTCTGCCGATGCGCAGCGCCTGCGCCCAGTCGATCTGATCCGCAAGATCCGCAATGCCGGGGTCGAGACGGGCCCAGGCCAGGTTGCCGAAGGACCGCCGCGGCGCAAAGACAATCCGGGTCGACAGCCCGGCGTCCCGGCACAGTTGCAGATAGACCTTCAGATAGGTGTTGCTGCCTGAGCGCGCGCCATCCAGCCGCCGCGCGACGATCAGGGTTGCGGGCCGTTTGCCCTCTGTCCTGCCGCCTGCCCTGTTCCCTGCTCCGCCGGTCACCCGCGCGCACCGATGCGTTTGCGCAGGGCCTCAGCCAGATGCCCGGTCACCCGCCCCAGGGCGCCAGGATGGCGCGCCAGGCGGGCCGCCGCCGCGCCAGGGTGCCTGGCTTTCAGGTTGGCCAGGACTTCCTCGGTGGTGATCAGGTTCTGCAGGTTGCGCCGCCGGGCGGCCAGCGGCCTGGCCGCCGCAGCGTGCTGGGCCGGGGAAAACCGGGCTGCCACCGCCTTGTCCGCGGCCAGCAGGGCGCGCATGTGATCTCCCTGCGCCCGGCGCGACACAGACCCTGCGCGGCGGGTATAGCGGTAGCCGGTCTCGCCGGTGAAATAGAGCCGCGCCCCGGCCGCAAGCGCTTCGAGGATCAGGTGGAAATCCTCGCCGTTGCGCAGGCTTTCATTATAGCGCAGGCCGTTTTGCAACAGAAAGCGGCGCGACAGCAGCGGCTTTGCATATCCAAAGCTCAGCTGCGCGCGGGCCATGTCGTTCAGACGCAGCCAATCGGCCAGATCCAGAACCCCCGCAGGGCGCTGCACTGCCAGCCCTGGTCCGGGCAGGGTCTGGCCAGCGGCATCCACCGAGATAAAATCATCGATCACGATATCCGCGTCCTGCTGCTGCGCATGGGCATGCATCCGCGCCAGGCGGCCGGGCCGAAAGCTGTCATCGCTGTCCAGCACCGCGATCCAATCATCCTCTGCCGCCGCAAAGGCCAGGTTGCGGGCGCCGCCGGGCCCCAGGTTGACCGGGCTGCGGACCAATGACACCCGCCTGTCATTCGCCGCGATGCGGGCCACCGTCCCGGCAGTGCCATCGCGCGAGGCATCATCCGCCACAATGACGCTGACGGCAGCTTGGTCCTGGGCCAGAGCCGACTGAACCGCGGCGGTGATGCAAGCGTCAGCGTCATGGGCGGCAATGGCCACGGTGATCCTTGGCAGTTCAGGCTGAGCATGCGGCATTGCTGACTGTCCCGATGATATCATAGTCCATGGCATAAAGTTTCCGCAGCCGGGCTGCCACTCCGACGGGCAGCAGGCTTGCGTTATCGGGCATGCAGCCCTCGCGGGCGTAAATTTCCCGCAGCTCTTGCACCGGCCGGTCGGCGGCATCGGACACCGGCTGCAGCGGCACGTCGGAGGTCCGGTTGACCGGTTGCAGAAAATACTGGTCTGCCAGTTCTGGCCCGATCACCCGGCACATGCCGGCATGAAGATTCTGCACCGGTATGGCGTCGGTATAGCAGACCCGCTGCAGATGCATCCGCTGCGGCAGCACATGGCGGTCAAGTTGGGCAAACCGGCGCCCCAGATAACCTTCGATGAAACTGCGGAAGGTTGCGGCTTCTGGCGGCTGGCCGGCAATCCGGGTGTAGCTTGCACTGATATCAGAGGCGCCGGTCTGTGCGATGAATTTGTTGCGGAACATCGACAGCGTTCGCTCGGACGGGTCGCGGTAGGCAAAGATCAGATGGTCGCAGGCGGCCAGCGCGCCGGGCGCCAGGCGGTGATACTGGCGGATAAAGTCGATCGGGTGCTGATCCTGGCGCTTCAGCGCCCGATGCGGGGAGCACTCGATAAACATCTTCTTGAAGCTGGAGCAGGCATTCTTGCGGATATAGCAATATCCGATCATCCGGCCGCCGATTTCCAGGCCGAAATGGTTCCGCCCGATGCCGCGCACCGCGTCAAACCGCTGCTGCAGCCTGCCCAGGCCGGCCTTGTCCATGGCGGTGCGGTTGTCGAACATCCTCTTTACCTTGAGCTGGGATGCATGCGCGCCGGCATCATCGCGGGTATTCCTGCATGCGGGCTCCGAACAGGCCTGAAAGAACGCCGGCAGCCCGGGCAAACAGGGCGATGCCATTGGCAAAACCGCGCTTGCCCTTGAAGGTTGAACTGGCAAGCCAGCCAAACCCCACCACGAGCATACCTGCGCCGCGCACCAGGCAATAAGCCATCGAGCGCCCCCGCGAGCGGCGCAGCAGCATGGTCAGCGCCCGGGTGTTGCCAAACCGGAACTGGCGGCTGACCGCCCACCGCCAGGACAGCCGGTACGGCGGCTGTATTTCGCAGACCCAGGCATTTTGCGCATAAGCGCCAAGGCCGCCCGCCCGCACCACATCCTGAAAGAACATCGTATCCTCGCCGCCGGTGAAGCTGAGCCGTTCGTCGAACCGGCAGCCGTGCCGGGCGGTAAAGCCAAGGTCCAGCAGCACGTTGTTGGTCCAGCTTTCCGTCCTTTTGCTGCCATCCGCATACTGCCGCTGCTTGAAAAACAGCGTCTGCAGCCACCAGGCATCGCTGGCATCATCGACCAGCATCTGCACCGGACCCTGCACAAAAGCGGCGCCAGTGCGTTCAGCCACACCCACCAGCTCGGTCAGCCACGATGGTGTCACTGTCTCGTCGTCGTCCACAAAAGCAAAGAACCCTTCGCTCCCGGCTTCCGTCAGCCCGCGGTTGCGCGCCATCGGGATCCCCGGCCGGGGCTCGTGCACATAGCGGCAGGGCCAGGGGAAATCGCGGGTTTCCCGTTTAAACACCTCCTGCGAGGAGGGGGTGTCATCATTGTCCACGATGAGAAAAGTCAGCTCCATGTCGCGGCGCACGTCAAGCGTGCGATAGGAGCGCAAGAGTGCGGTGAGCTCGTCAGGACGCCGGAACGTGCACGCACAAACGAAAATCTTCAAAGACACACTCCGAAAGGGTACTCTTTAACAATCCGGTCAAGGCCGGCACTCATGGGCTGCAGGAAAATTATGCACAAGTGATCAGGCTGTTGCAAGACGCAATGCCCTGCCGGAGGGTGCTGGAAAACTGCGCCCGGCATCGACCAGCCGCCACATCAGCGCGGTTGCCGGGACCGCAGGGATGCCGTCCCGGTTTGCAGAAAAAACTCGCCGAACCGGCCTGCGGCCATATTATTTGATAGGTCGAGGTGCTGCACGGCACGGGTGGTTTTGTTCTTAGGTAATCGTAAATGATCGTTTCGCATCGTCACAAGCTTATTTTTGTGAAGACGCTGAAGTCTGCAGGAACAAGTATCGAACTGGAGCTGGCCCGGCATTGCGGGCCGGATGATATCGTGACGCCGATCTTCCCGGGTATCCCCGGGCACAAGCCGCGCAACTGGCGGGGCTGGTTTGCGCCCTGGCGCGGGGTGCGCAGGTCCGGCGATCTGCGCAAGAACGTTCTGGAATGCCTGCGGCGCGACCGGATCTACAACCATATCCCGGCCCGTTTTGCCCGTGCCCGTCTGCCGGCGCGGATCTGGGACAGCTACCTGAAGGTCTGCGTCGAGCGGAACCCCTGGGACAAGACGCTGTCGCATTTTCACATGTTCCGCAATGCCGCCTGGCACCGCCATCACGATCCGGAGCTGACGCTGGACCGCTATCTGGAGAACCGCATCTTCTGCCATAATGCGCCGTTTTATTGCGACACCAAAGGCAAGCCGCTTGTCGACCGGGTGCTGCGCTATGACCGTCTCGATGCGGAGCTTGCCGGTCTCTTTGCCGAAATAGGGGTGCCGTTTGAAGGGCTGCCGCAGGCAAAATCCACCCTGCGCCCGGACAAGCGGCCCTACCGCGAGGTCTTCGCCCCGCAGCAAATCCGCATCATTGCCGATGCATTCGAACATGAAATTTCCTTACATGGATGGGAGTATTGACGTGGCTGCCATAACGACTCGGGGCGGACCTTCTGTCCGTCTCAAAAAGAGTATTCTCACTTCAGCAGCGCTTGGGCTGTCCTGCCTGCTGATGACGGGGGCTGCTGCCGGCCAGATAGAAGGCAAAACGGCAGGGGTGCCGTTCCGGACGGTGTTTCCGATCAGCGGCCCCGGAGCCAACTGGTGGCGGGCCGAGTATGACCACCCGGCCGGCTGGTTTCAAACCGCCTGGCGCAAGGAGGCGGTTGAGTTCGGCGCAGCGGGCGCGCGGATGCACCTCGCGCCTTCGGACCCGGCAGACCGCGTGGACGGCAAGGAGATGAAGACGGATAACGGATCGCTGCTGAAAGCCGGAAAAACCTCAAAGGAGTTTGTCAGCGGACAGGTGCAGCGGCGCAACTGGTACGGTTACGGCCGCTATGAGGTGGTGATGCAGGCGGCGGCCGGCAAAGGGCTGATCTCAGCCTTCTACCTCTATACCGGCCCGCATTTCGGCCACAGCCACGAGGAAATCAATATCGAGATCCTCGGCAAGGACACCGCCAGGGCGCATTTCAACCGGTTCCGCGATGGCGCGCCGCTGGAGCAGCCGCCCTGGGTTGATCTGGGTTTTGACGCTGCAGCCGCGCCGCGCCTTTATACAATCGACTGGTCCCAGGACGCCATCATTTGGTCCGCGGGCGGCACCGAGCTGTTCCGCCTGACAGGGGCGGAGCATGTGCCGCGGCCGCCGATGAAGATCTACTTCGAGCTTTGGGCCGGCAGTGAGAAGCAGGCCCATTGGTCGGGTATTGCGCCCAAGGACACCCATGCCTCGGCGCTGGTGCAATGCGCCTCCTACACGCCGCCCGAAGGCGGCACACCGTCTTGCAGTGAGTTGATGACAACGGAATAGAGCCTGAAACCGGGCTCGCAGCGCAGATTCAGGAGCGGCGCCTCAGGGGGGGCAACCGATGCACCGCCCCGGCGGCATTCCGGACGCCAGGGTTTCTGAGAAATTCACTCGGGGAGTTCACTGGGGCAGGATCACTGAGTGGTGAGTGTGAAATCCAGCGATACCTCAAAGACGTCGCCCGGCCGGATTGCATCATCAGGCCCTACCGTGATCACCTCAACCCCGTCCGCAGTGCTGCGGCGGACTTTCATGCCGACGCTCAGCGGCAGATCCCCCAGCGCAGAGCCTTGCGAGGCCGCCAGCCCCAGGAACATCGCCTCGCGCTTGGTTTCCAGCTCGATCTTGCGGCGGGTGTCCTGCAACTGGGCGACCACCTCGTGGCGGCGGTTGTCCACCGCCTGCAGCAGGTCGCGCCGGGTTTCGCCGATCCGCTGGCGGGCGCGGAAGATCGCGGTGTTCAGGTCCAGTTCCTCGGCGTTGAGATTGGCCAGGATGCGTTCGGCATCCACCAGACGGCTGGCAACCACGGCGCCGCGATCCACCAGGCCGCGCAGTTTATCGGCCTGGTCGCGGGCAATCTCAACCTGCCGCCGCTGCCCCTCCAGCTTGCCGTTCAGCGCCTCAAGCTCGGTATGGTACAGCGCGATCAGCGCCTCGTTCGATTCAATGGTGCGGACCTGCGATTCACCCCGGATATCAAAGATTGCGGTTTCTTCGGTCAGGATCCGTGCAACAGCCTCCGGGCCGTCGGGATGGCGCAGGTCTTGCGGAAAGGCGATCCTCTCCGCGCCTGCCTGCTCGGCCATAAGCCGGGCCTGCCGCGCCCGCATCCGCACCAGCTCCACCTGGGTTCCGCGCAGCGAATTCACCAGCCGGTATTCGGTACCTTCGCCCGGCAACTGGCTGCGGCTGCGGTAAAGCCCGCCGGCCAGCGCCAGTGCCTTGCTGGCAGTCAGCCCGGGACGCCAGGCATAGGCGCCGGGCGCGGCGGCATCGCCGCTGACATAAAACGGCCGGTAGGCCAGGATCTGCATAGAGACCGCGGGCGGCTGGTACAGGCCTGCCGCGGCCTGCAGCCTTGCCGCGATTTCTGCGGCAAGGTCCTCGGCGGTGGCGCCGCCGGCGGCAATGCTTCCGGCAATGGGGATTGCCAGGCTGCCATCCGGCGCCACGGTATAGTTTCCGGCCAGCGCCTCCATCGATTGATAAGAGGCGCTCTCGTCGTTCCAGGCAACCACCCGCAGCGACACGGTGTCCTCGGGGCCAAGCCGGTAAGGGGCTGCGGCAGCTCCGGCTGCGGCCAGCAGGGTCAGCAGCAGCCAGGCCAGGGTTGCGGCAGATCGCAGGGTCTGCATCATGTCTGTTTCCACCATGGTTTGACGGTTTTCATAAATCCGGGATACTCGTATTTCCGCTCGGCGCGGCGTTTGACCCCGGTCATCACCGCATAGATGTTCTGCGCCCGCAGATCGCGGAGCCGCTCAATGCAGGTTTCCACGGTTTGCTGGGCTGTGGCGTTCCACCGCGAGGCCACCACCAGGGCATCCGCATGGCGCAGGAAGCTTGACACGTTGCCCAGCGACAGCACCGGCGTGGTATTGATCAGAACATAGTCGTATTTGTCTGCCAGGCTGGTCACCGCGGTTTCGATCCAGCGGTCCGGCAGGCAGTCCAGACCGGTCCGGGCGGTCTCGGCAACCGACAGGAACCAATAGCCCGCCGGGGAGCGGACAACCCCGCCCGGAACCGGCCCCGCAGCCTCTGTGTCCCCGGCAGCCGGGGAGGGCGCGCGGTTTGCCTTGGCACTGTCCTGTGCCGCATCGACCAGGATGACAGACTGGCCGCGCGCGGCCAGCGCATGCGCCACCAGCGCTGCGGTCAGGGCCTTGCCTTCGCCCGGCAGCGCCGAGGTAAAAACGATAGTGCCGCGGCCGCGGTCGGCGGCGCCGGACAGGAACAGCGCCAGTTTGCGCCCCTCTTCGACCAGGGTGCGTTCCGCTGCAGGCAGCTGTGCGCCGCTGCCCAGGCGGCCAAGCAGCTGTGCCGCCCGTTTTTTGCGCAGATGCGAAAGGCTGCCGATGACCGGCAGGCCGGTCGCCTGGCGCAAGGCGCGGGTGGTCTTGATGCTGTTGCTGGTCAGCTCAAGCAGCAGCGCCGCTCCCAGTCCGATGGCCAGCCCTGCCACACCCGCGATGGCCAGCCGCAGCAGCGACCTTGGCGCACTGGGGGTCTGCGGGACTTCGGCAAAGGACAGCAGCCGCACCGACGGCTGCTGCAGCGCTTTCAGCTGCGCCGATTCCGTGGCCACCTTGAGGAATTCCTCATAGGCGATCCGGTTGGCATCGGCGATGCGGCGCAGCTTGGCCAGTTCGACCATATTGCGCGAGCGGGCGTTGACCAGCTGTTCCAGCCCCGTCAGTTTCTCTTCGATCGAGGCCACCACAGCAGAGGCAATGCTGGCCCGGGTCTGATATTCCGCGACGATGCGGGTAGTCTCCAGCGCCGCTTCTTCCTTGACCCGTGCAATCACCGCATCCAGCGCCGCCACCTGCGGCGCATCGGCGCCAAACTGCCCGGCCGCGCGGCTGCGCTCAATCCGGTGGCCGGACAGCTGCAGGCGCAGGCCGTTCAAAATCGGTGAATCCAGCACCTGCGAGGCTGCGGCGGGGCCATCGGCCGCCACCAGTTCCAGCACCTGGAGACGCTGTGCTTCGACGGTCACGATTTCGGTCCTTGCCTCGATCAGCGCCCGGCCCAGGTTCTCGATCTGCCGGTTCAGCCGGTCGGCATTGTCCTGGTTGACGCCTGCGACGCGGGTCTGGAAGTCCACCACCGCGGTTTCGGCCTCTTCCAGGTTATGCCCCAGCTCTTCAACGCGGCCGCTCAGCAGCTGCACCTGTTCTTCGATGGCCTGGCTGCGCAGGCCAAGGCTGAAGCGCGGGTATTCGGCGGCCACTGCATTGGCGATGGCGGCTGCAAACAGCGGATCCGCCGCCTCGGCCGACAGGCTGATGCCATAGCCGTTGCCGCTCTGTTCAATCTGCAGCAAGGCAGCCAGGCGGTCGGCGGCGGGACCGTATTGCAGCATGTCTCCGGCCAGGATCTGCGCCGTGGCCTCGGTGTCCGCGGCAGTTTGCGGCAGCGGCACACTGGCTGCCGAGGGCTTGCCGGCGGCGCCTGCCGCAGATTTGGAGCGGATCAGCCCGGATACGAACCGCTTGACCGAACCCAGCACGCGCAGCGGCAGCGCCGGCGGCCCGCCGGCCTCCAGCATCGGCGAGTTTTCATCGACGCCCAAACGCTTCACCACCTCGATCATGAACGCCTTGGAGCGCATCGTCGCAATTTCCTGCTCGACCACCTGGCGGCTCAGCGGCACGCCGGTCAGCAGGTCGGCAATCGGGGTGCTGTTCTGCCGCGGATCCACCAGGGTCACCTCGGCGGTGGCGGTATAACGCGGCTGGATCTGCATCAGCATCACCCCGTTCACCACCACCACGGCCAGAAAGATCAGCCCGATCAGCAGCCAGCGGCGCCAGAAAAACAGATAGATATCGGACAGTTTGACCGCACCGTCGCGCGGCGTGGCATCAAGCGGATCATCCGCCATGAAACTGAAAACCCCGCTGCGCCGGTTCAATGGCCCGGTCCTCCGTTGCCCGGCTCTGCGCCCGGGCGCACTGCTGGTGTTCCATGTCTCATTTCAGCACCTCATCCCTGGCCAGATTGACGGCAGATCGCGGTCCAGCAGCGTTGAGAGACCCGCATTGCGGGCCGACAGATGCTGTTCCAGATAGGCCTGTGTGGCGGCGGCCATCGGCGGCGGCCGCCCGGCGGTCATGAAGCGCGGGCTGACATGCGCGAACCACCAGTAATGCAGTTTATTCTCCACCCGCCGGGCCAGCGTGGCGGAACCGCCCATATGCTGCCGGTAGCGGCCGCGCACCAGATGCCGCCCGATCCGGTTCGCCATCCGGTGCAAGGCCGGGCGCGCGGGATATCTGGTGCGGTTGAACCAGGCCCGCTCGGGGTCGACCCGCATCGGATCGGCCCCCAGAAAATGCGTCACCCCGTCAACGCAGCCCTGAATATCGGCGCGGAAGTCCTCGAACAGGCAGACATGCACCCGGTCCCGGCCAAGCGCGCTGATAAAGCGCTGCAGGCCGGCCGCATAGCCCGATCCCAGCAGGATATGGGGATAGCGCAGGATCGCGGTCTCAAAACTCTCGGCGGCGCGGGACGTCTTGATCAGGTGCCAGTACTGCGAATAGGCGCGCTGCACCGGATGGCGCAGCATAAACACCAGCCTGGCATCGGGCAGCTGCGCCGCGATCCGCCGGGCCGCCAGTTCCGACATCAGATAGGTGGTCGAATCCTCACCCACCAGCCCGCCCGGTGCCGGGCGGGGAAAGCGGCCTGCATACCAGTCCTGATTGGCCTGCGCCCCGGGCCGCGGATCCCACCATTGCAGCGCACCGCCCTGCACGCTCAGGAAATCGGGATGCGCAATCGGGTCGTCGGCATCAAAGAAATGCACCTCATCCTGCGGCAGCGAAATCGCCGGGTGCTGATCGAGGATGAAATGCAGCGATGTGGTGCCGCATTTCGGCGCCCCGCCGATGATGAAATCGGGACCCCGGCGGGTACCGGGCCCGGCATCAAAACGGACCGGCGTTTCGTCGGGATGCGGAACAATTTTATTCACCGGAACCGGTACCTCAAACTAAGCCTGAATATCCGCGTGGCAGAGAACGCGTTGCGGCGGCAGGAAAATGCGACTGCATAGAAGACTAGGGCAACACGAGAGGTCGGCAACGCTATTGCGGCCGGCCTGTGGTCTGCGCGCCGCAGATTGGACTGTTCCGGCTCCCTGCGCGCATCGCTCCCGGCATCGGTGGCAGGCTTGCGGCGCGATTGGACATCGCCTGTGGACAAATCGCCGGCCGGGCCGGATAGTGAACCGGTAAGGGATTTCAACAGGCTGCAGTGTGCCGGCAATTTCCGTCATCGTTCCGACGTTCAACCGCAGAGATTACCTCCTGGAGGCGCTGGCGGCGCTGCAGCAGCAGTCGCGGCCGGTTGATCAGATCATTGTCTGGGATGATGGCTCTTCCGATGGCACCAGTGAAGCCGTGGCCGCCGTCCGCGATCCGCGGCTGCAATACCACCGGGCGGAAAATGCCGGCAAGGCGGCAGCGCTGAACCGGGCGCTGGCGCTGGCCGGCGGCGATTACATCTGGATCTGCGACGACGATGACATTGCCGCCCCGGACGCGGCAGAGCGGCTGGCGGGGATATTGGACGCGGCCCCCGGGACCGGCATCGCGGGGGGCAGCTACAACCGGTTCCGCGATACCCCGCAGGGCCGCGAGGCGACCGGCCCCGGCTATTGGCCCGATCTTGGCACCGGCTCGCCGCTGCGCCATCTGCTGGAGGATATCTTTCTGTTCCAGAACGCCACCCTGGTGCGGCGCCAGTGTTATGACCGGGCCGGCCCGTTCCGCGAGGATCTGCCGCGCTCGATCGATTACGACATGATTGTGCGGCTGGCGGTGCGCTTTCCCATAAAGATGACCAGCCGGGTGCTGTTTCTGCAGCGCAAGCACGACGGTGAACGCGGCCCGGCCGGCCACCGCCACGCCGCCAGCGCCGCCGACCGCGTCTGGGCCGAGCAGGACAGGGCGGTGTTCCGGGGCCTGCGCGATCATCTGCCGCTGCCGCTGATGGAAGCGATGTTCACAGGCGAACCGGCGCAGGTGCGCCGCGCCGCGCATCTGCAGCGCGGCGGCGTCTTTGCCCGGCACGGGCTGTGGCAGGAAGCGCTGGAGGATTTCGAGGCTGCCGCCGCCGCGGCGCCTGCGGTGCCTCTGGCCCCGGCTGAGGTTGCGATCTGCCGCCGGGCGGTTTCCGGCAAGCACGGGGTTGTCTTCAGCCCGCAGGACAGCGCCCGCCTTGTGCAGCTGCGCCGCAGCGGGCGCAGCGGGTCTGAAATAACCGCCAGCCTGGGGCGCGGTCTGCTGTGGTCGCTGCGCCGCGCGCTGACCGGCTGCGATGCGGCCGAAACCCTGCGCCTTGCCCGGATGCTCGGCACCACCCGCCTGCAGCTGCGGCCGGCCGCCGTCTCCGTCTCCGCTCCCGGCAGCGCAGAGCTGCATGAGAACAGCACATTGCCACCCAGCGCCTATAACTGGTGATTTGCAGAGGCCGCCCCTAGCTTTCCCTCCGTCCCAGGCCCAGCCTGCGCCGCCCGCGCAACCAGGCTTGCTCCAACAGTTTTCCCAGCAGCGCCGCCGACACCGCGGGCGGTGACAGCCACAGCGCCGCCATGCTGCGCAGATCCCTGGCCCGCACGGCATCGATCATCCGCCGCCAGACCCATTCCTTATGCACTTCCCGGCAATGGAGGCGGATGGCGGCGCGGGCGCTGCGGTCCAGCTCCGGCGCGCTGAGCAGCCGCCGGTCCGCCTGTACCAGCGCCCCGAGATCATCTGTGCTGTGGCAGCCGCTCAGGGAGTTTTCCCGGTAAACGGCGAAATAGCCCCGCGGGTCCACCAGCCGGAAGGCCGCCCCGGCGGCAAGCGCCCGGGCATAGAGAATATAATCCTCGGCCAGGCGCAGATCCTCGGCGTAGCGCAGCCCGTTTTGCTGCAGAAAGGCGCGCCGCATCAGCGGTTTGATAAAGCCCAGCTCGCCCCGCTGGCCGCGGCTGCCATGCGTATTGGCACTGGCAAAAAACGCCAGCGTGATCTGCATCCGCCCGAAGTCATCCGGGCTCCAGAGCCGCCGTGCGGTAGCCGCAGGATCCGCTTCGGTGACCATGTAAAGATCATCCGCCAGGCAATCGAGCGCCCCGGCCTCGGCCTCGGCCGCCAGCCGGGCGATACGGTCGGGGGCCATGTGGTCATCGGCGTCCAGCACTGCAATCCAGGGCGCCGTGGCGGCCTCGATGGCGCGGTTGCGGGCAGCCGCGGGCCCGGCATTGCGCGGCTGGCGCAGCACCATGGCCCGCGGCACGCTGCGGCACAGCCGCTCGGCCAGATCCGCAGTGCCGTCCTGCGAGGCATCGTCAACCACCACGACCTCAACCGGCACCGTCTGGGCAAAGGCGGAGCGCAAGGCCCGCTCCAGCGTGGCTTCGGCGTTATAGGCGGCAATCACGATGGTTGCCCGCGGCGGCGCTACGGGCGCGGCCGGCTTCATGCCGCCCGCACCTGCATCGTCTCGCGGAACACAAAGCGGCGGTCGAGCCGGTATTTGACCGCATAGCCCACAGCAAGTCCCAGCACCGCGCCCAGCTCGCGCATTGCATCGCTCTGCCACAGCAGCCAAAAGACGGTCTCGGTGCCCCAGAAGATCGCGGTCGTGACCAGCCCCATCGCGGTATACAGCGTGAATTTCCGGCCATGCGCGGCTAGTCCCCGGGTCGCATCGGCAAAGATCCAGCGCTTATCCAGGACATATTTCAGGGCCAGCCCGGCGATTGTGCCGCAGCCCACCGCAGCGGCAAAACCGCCCGCGCTGCTGCCGCTTGCAGCCAGCACCAGCCGCTGCACCGCCAGATTGGCCAGCACCGCCAGCACTGCAAAGGCGCTATAGCGCAGGGCCAGCGCGGTGCCGCTCACAGCATCACCCCGCCCAGGGCAAACAGGAAAATCAGCGCCAGGCAGACAATGGAAACATAATCCCGCGCCGCAAATACCACCGGATCATCATGCATCCAGCCGCGGTGGGTGATCATCACCATCCGGCTGAGCCAGAACAGCAGCACCAGGCAGATGCCCCACAGCGCCTCCGGATAGGCATAAAGCTCGCGCACCCCGCCGGTGTTGAGATACAGCGCCATCACCAGCACCGACATGTAGCCCGAAGACACCGCCATATTGGCCACCAGCGGCGTGTCCGATGTGCGGTAGCCGCGCCCGGCCACCGTCTTGTCCCCGCCGCCGCCTTCGGCAACCAGCTCGGCCTGCCGCTTCATCGCCGCCAGCGCAAAGAAGAAGAACATCGAAAACGCCAGCAGCCAGACCGACAGCGGGATCCCGGTGGCCACCCCCCCGGCGATGATCCGCAGGGTGTAAAGGCCGGCCAGTGCGCAGATGTCCACCACCAGGCGGCGCTTGAGCAGGAAGGAATAGACCGTGGTGACCGCATAGTAGAATGCCATCACCGCCGCAAAGGCCGGCCCGAGCGCAAAGGCAATGGCAAAGCCGGCCAGCAGCAGCCCCGGCGCCAGCACCGTGCCCCAGGCCAGCGGCAGCCGGCCGCTGGCAAAGGGCCGCAGCCGTTTGCGCGGGTGCACCCGGTCGGCGGCCAGATCCAGCAGATCATTCAGCAGATAGACCGAAGAGGCGATCAGACTGTAGGCGGCAAAGGCCATCAGCGTCTGCACGATGGCTGCAAGGCCGAACTGATGCGCCGCCATCAGCGGCAGGAACACCAGGACATTCTTCAGCCATTGATGCGGCCGCATCGCCCGCAGCAGCGGCCGCAGACGGTCCTCCCTGGGGGTCAGGTGCAGCACGGTCCCGGTGGTGCGCTCCGCCTCTGCCGCCAGCCGCGGCGGCAGGCCGACGGTGACCGCCTGGGCGGCACTGCGCCAGACCGCCAGATCCGCCCGGGAGTCGCCGATATAGGCGTATCCTTTGTCGCCATAAAGCGCCCGCAGCCGTTCAGCTTTGGCCTCTCCCTTCAGGTTTTCCTGCCCGTCCGAGCCGATCGCCTCGTCGAACAGTTCCAAATGATCGGCGATACGCGTCACGATGTTCTGGTCCGAGGCCGAGACCAGCGCCGTGCGGCCGCCCTGCTGGCGCCATTCGGCGACATAGGCGATCACTTTTTCATTATAAGGCAGCGTCGCCGCATCAACCGGGCCGGCGCGTTCCAGAAACCGCTTCAGCGGCGCCCGGCCCTGGCCCAGCTTGCCCAGTACCGGCAGCACGCTGGTCCATCGGCGCGACAGCGCCGACCAGGCCGTTTCAAACAGCATATCCGTCCGCAGCAGGCTGCCGTCGAGG
This sequence comes from Leisingera sp. MMG026, assembly GCF_021654205.1. Lineage (NCBI taxonomy): Bacteria > Pseudomonadati > Pseudomonadota > Alphaproteobacteria > Rhodobacterales > Roseobacteraceae > Leisingera > Leisingera sp. MMG026. Next base: position 109,236 of record NZ_JAKFZM010000009.1, read on the forward strand.
TCGACGACCAGCGTCAGATCCGCAATTCCGGCTTTGGTAAGGGTCCCGAACCCTCGTGAATCATCCATCGCAATCCCGCAATAAAACAGAGTGGCACACACCCGGCATCCTAACACGTGTTTCCGGCGCGCCGCGCGTTCACGCTGCGTGTGGATCCGGCGTACGATCTAGAAATCTAGAGCAATATTCCGGGTTGTCTGCAGAAAATGCACAGGTTTTCCTGCAAGGTGCCAGCTGCGGCGCTGCTTCTTCTTCAGGTAAGAAACTCGCGCGCGTCAGGGGGCCTGGCCGCGAAGCCGTCCGAACAGTTCCGCTATTGGAGCCGCTACAAGCGAAGGGCACTCTGCTGCCAATGCGGTGATTTCGAAACGTTTGCCCCAGGACTTGCCCGGGCGCGGTTTTTTGCCGTGAAACCGGGGCCTGGTTGCCTGCCGGCAGCAGGATTTTGCTGAAATGCGGCGGTCCGGCTTCATTCGATTGCACCGGTACGGAAAATGGTGTCCGAAAGCGCATTATAAGACCCGCGCACAGCCGCACCAGGGCCGTACAAGGTCCATTTATGGCGCGCACTTGGAAGATAACGTGTGTTCAAGCCAATGTGAACACAACATCTTGCGGTTTTTGAGGAGAGACCGTAGGATTTGACTATGAGAAGGGATCGCGCAATGATTGTGGGTATGATACATGCCTGCAACCCTGAACGGAGCCGCCTTGTATGAGACATCTGCCTGTAAGCGCACCGAGCTTTGCCCTCTGCCTGGGCCTGGTTTTGATGCTGTCCGGCGCCTCCTGGTGGCTTGCTGCCGCGGGATTGCTGCTTGGGGCGCCGCTTTTTGTGGCTGCCTGCTATGTCGTCTGCACCGCCATTCTGCCCTGTGATCCAGCCGCGCGGCGCCAGCGCCGGTAATCCGGCCGCGCGCCGTTTCCGGTCTCCCGCCCGGACATTTTCCTGCCCCCTGCCCCCAGCACCTGTCTGGCGGCCTCCCCCCGTGCCAAAGCAGCAGCTGGTGACACTGCTTGTGACCGGAGACTGTCCCGCCCGCGGCCGCTGATTCAAACAGGCCGCAGGCTTGGCTCTCAGCAGCCGGTGCGCTTGATCACCACCAGCCAGGTCTTGAACAGGATCCGCAGGTCCAGCAGGAAGCTCATGTTGCGCAGATAGTCGTCATCCATCGACACGCGCTCGCCATAGGTGACGCTGTTGCGTCCCGAAACCTGCCAGAACCCTGTGATCCCCGGGGTTTGCGCCAGATAGGACCCGGACTGGCTGCCGTATTTCCTGATCTCGTCCGCAACCACGGGACGCGGCCCGACAAAGCTCATCTCGCCGGCCAGCACATTCCAGATTTGCGGCAGCTCATCCAGGCTGGATTTCCGCAGGAAATCCCCGAACCGCGTCACCCGCGGATCCTTGGCCAGCTTGCGGCTGGCCTCCCATTCCTTTGCAGCCTCGGGATGATCGCGCAGATAGGCCTGCAGCTTCTCTTCCGCCCCCATCACCATGGTCCGGATCTTCCAGCACTTGAAGCTGGTGCCGCCCCGGCCGATCCGGGTATGCCCGAAAAAGCCCGGCCCGCCGTCCCGCCGGGCTGCCAGCCATAGGATGGCAATCAGCGGCGCAATCAGCGGCAGCAGCGCCATGGCCAGCAAAAGATCAAAGACCCGCTTGCCGGCGCGGCGGTAGATCCCCCCCGTTTTTACAAGCCTGGCAACAGCCGTGTCGGTCCCCCCGCAGGTCCCCGAAGCATCGAAATTTCGTAACGGAACCTGGTACTCAACAACATTTTTCATACTCACTACCCAAAACACCACATCAGGGCAAACTAGAACAACTTGATAAAATTTCCCCCCTGACAGACGCCATTCTAAGCGCGATTCTCAAAAAAAGTAAATTTTTAACTAAGAATTCAAGGTGAGCTGAAATTCAGGAAACAGTTTAAGTTTCAGGAAACCGTACCGTTCCCGGATCCTGGGGATACCCGAGCTGGCATGGGGGAGTAAAAAGCTCTTAGGACGCCAGGGTGCGGGCGTATCCGGCCCTCGGGACCGCAACAGAAAACGGGCCCCGAAGGAGGCCCGTTTCCGTGAAGTCATGCCTGCGCCAGCGGCGCAGTCAAAATCACTCGGTGGTGGTGGTGGTGGTGGTGCCGACTTCGTCGTCGTCATTGGCAACCACGCCCAGCACGGCCAGACCAGCCACGGCACCTGCAATGGCGCCGGCGCTCAGCCCGCCGGCAGCACCGATACCGCCGCCTGCGCCTGCGCCGCCGCCTGCGCCAGCTTCAGCACCGGTGGGCGCCGGAGCGGTCTGGGCCGAAACAGCAGTTGCGGAGGCCAGCGCGGCCAGGGTCAGGGCGGTCAGAATGGTTTTCATTTTCAAACTCCTCTGGAGAACTGTGGAAACATGTGTTGAGGCGACCTTATGGGAGGCGGTTTTTCTTTTCAACGTATGGAATAGCCGCAAAACTGTTGAAATCCGGTTTGTTCCGCGGATTTTTTCTGCCCGTTGCCGCAAAGCCGCGGGAAACCGGCGGAATCCGCGCGCCGGTCACAGCCGCAGCTGGCGGATCCGCACGTATCCGGTCTCCGGTCCGGCCCATTGCCGCGACTGCCAGACCTGAGTGCGGCCCGGGCGGGAATCAATCCAGTAATCATTGATCACCACGCCGCCGGCGCCCTCGCAGCGCTCCTGCAGGCGGCGGGCGGGATGGGTCACCCCGACAATCTCCACCGGCTCCGGGCCCAGGTCCTGCAGGCTGCAGGCCATGCTGAGGATCGCCTGGCCGTTGCCCTTGGCGCGCACCGTATAACGCCGCGCGCCGCCGCGTGCCGGGCCCGCCGCGCCGTCCGCAGCCGGCACCTGCGCCGACAGCAGCCCGCCGCCAAGGCCGCGGGTGGCAATCACCATGCCGCTGCGCAAGGCCAGCGAGACATTGTCCTGGGTGCGCCAGACCTCAACCGTGCCGGGGCTGCTGTCGCGCCGCGTCAGGGCGCGGGTCAGATAGGCCTTGGCATCGCGGTTTTCGATGGTGACCTCGATATAGGCCTGGCTTTGCTTGTCCAAAAGCGCCCGGGTCAGCTGCACCGGCGGCGGCGCGGCGCTGCGGCGTTTGGTGATCTGCGCGCCCACCGCCCGCAGCACTTCCAGCTCCGCCGGGGTTTTCTCGGGGCCTTTGGCACAAGCCCCCAGCACCAGCGCCAGCCCGGCCAGCCCGGCCAAGGCAGCGGTTTTCCTGATCATGCTCATTCCCAGAACCTCGCGCGCTGTTCTTCCAGGCTCTTGCGGTGGGCCTCGCGCACCGACCCGTACAGCCGGTCCGGCACCGACACCCGCTGGCCGCCGTCGCGCTGGGTCGGGCGGATGGTCAGGCCGAAACCGGACCGCGACGGCTTGCCCAAAAGCCAGTCGACGGGGATGCGGAAGCGGAAACCCTTGTCAAAGGAGCCTTCGCCGAAATCCTCGGCCGAGACATTGGTCAGCGTAAAGAAGGCGCCGATCAAGAAGCCGTTGTTGAACTCGCGGTTGAGGCTGAAGGTGCCGCCGTAATCGCCTGCCAGGTAGCGGCCCGCGTCGACCTGCATCAGATAGCCCTTGCCCAGTTCCGCATAGGCCGAGGCATGGCCGGTGAAGGTGCGGTAATCGCGAAAACCAAAGCGCTGGTCGAAATCGCGCTGCACCACGTAGTTGCCTTCGACCCCCAGGCCGATGCGGCTGTTGACCGGTTTCCACAAGAGCTCGCCCGAGACACCGCCGTACATGCTCTCGAACAGGCCCGCGGTGGCACGGGCATAAAGATTGCGGCCCGGCTTCCACAGGCGGCTGGCATAGAGGTTTTCCAGGGTGGTGCCGAACTGGGCATATTCGCGCTGGTCGGTGCGCACATGCGGCAGCACCGAATTGGAGGCGCGGCCGTTTTTCACATTGCCCGCCAGCCGCTGACGGATGGTGCCGGCAATGCGCCAGCCCGGCGCCGGCGCATAAGAGGCGGCAAAATCAAGCCCGGCATCGAGCCGGAACGGCTGCGCAGGATCGAAATAGGCCGGTTTTGTAAAGGGGCTGACCGAGGTGGCAAAGGCTGGATACAGCTCACCCGAGAAAATCGCGTCGTCCGGCAGCGGCCCGGCATCGCGGACACCGGCGGCGGCACTCAGCGCATCCGCTGCATCCGCGTCAAACTCCAGCGCCTCCAGATCCGAGCGCCGCACCTCCAGCACCGCCAGGCCAAGGCCGCGGCGCACCGGCACCAGGCGGAAGGTCTCAACCGAGGGCGGCAGCGCCTGGGCCAGCGCCCGGGCGGCCCGGCCTGCGGCCTGCGCCGCCGAGCGGTAGCGCGGGTTGCGGTAGCGCAGCTCGGCTGTGGTGCCAGTAAGGGTGATCGCCTCCAGCACCAGCCCGTCCGCCTTCAGCGCCTGCGCCGCCAGGTCGCGGACCTTGCGTTTTTTGCTCTCGCTGGCCACCCAGTCCTGGCTCCAATGGCTGGCTTCCGTGGCCCATTGCGTGCGCGGGATAATGGGATGCGGCGCGGGCACCGCCATCGGGGTCGGCGGGTTGTTCGGGTTCAGCTGGATCTGCGCATTAAAGCCGATTTCCGAGCCGTAAAGGTAATAGGCGCCCAGCCGCAGCCGGTCGGAATACTGGTATTCCACCCCGTAGTTGACCGAGGATTTGCGCTCAAACACGTTTGAGACTTGGGTTTCGGTCACATAGGCGTCGGTGGAATATTCCGCCTTCAGGCTCCAACGCTCATCCGGCTGCCATTCAAAACCGCCAAAGGGCGCGAAATCGCCGCGGAACCACTGGTCGGTGGCCAGCTCGCCGCCGGTGCTGCCGCCCACGAAGGTCGGGCGCACGCCGCCGATATTGCCAATGGCGCCGCTGCTGCCCAGCCGTCCCCAGCCCAGGCCAGCCGAAAGCTTCAGCCGCCCCGGCGTCTTGCCCCAGCCTAAGGCGGCGCCCTCAAACCGTTTGGTGGCGACAAAATACTCTGCCGCATAAACCCCGGTGCCGGCAAAATCCTGCAGCCCCATGGTGACCTCGGGCAGCCAGCCGCGCTCGCGCCACAGCCGGGCGCGCACGTCAAAGCCGCGGTCGTAATAGGTGTCAAAACCAAACAGCCCCAGATCCTGGATGCCGTTGTAGCGGAACGAGGCGCTGAGCCAGGGCAGCGCCTGCACGGTGATGTTGTAGCGCGAGGTGCCGCCGAACCAGGAATAGGTGACCGCATACTGGCCGTCGGGCAGCATCTCGGAACTGGGGGTATCGATGATCCCCGGCGAGCCGTAAAAGTTGAGGCTCGGCGGCGGCAGCGGCTTCAGCCGCGGTGCGGCACCTTCGGTGCCGGGGGCAGCGCCATGGCCTGCCCGGGTGATCTCCGGCCCCAGGGCCAGACCCGGCCCGGCCGCCAGGCACAGCAGCGCAGCCGGCGCGGCTCTGCACACAAGTGTCTTGATCGGGATCACGGGAAAACCTGCCTTTTGGAACTGCCTCTGGCCGGGTCTCGCTGCCCGGGCTTGCCACCTGTTGCCCCGTTTAGAGCATGATTGGCAAGGCCGGATCAATTGCCACGGCCCCGGCGGCGGCAGTTTCACCGCCACTGCAGCCCCAAGGCCGCACATGTGCCGCAGCTGCAATGCGCCCCCGCGCAGGATATACGGGTCTGATTAAGGGGATATTGTACCGGGATACTGCAGGGTCAGGAGCTTTTGCGCTCCGGGGCCGGCGGCTGGCAATAGCCCTCGACCCAGCGCTTGATCACCTGCCGCGCCGCCGCCTCGTCGCCTGAGGCCACCGCCTGGCGCAGGCTTCTGAGCAGCGCTGCCACTTCGATCTCCGACAGCACGGTTTCGCGGGCGCAAAAGATCTTCTGATGGCGGGTATGGACCAGCTCCCCGGTCAGGGTCAGCTCCTCCTCCATCTTCTCGCCAGGGCGCATCCCGATGATCTCGATGGCGATGTCGCCCTCCGGATGGTCTGCGTCGCGCACCGAATGGCCCGCACTTTCGATCACCTGGCGGGCCAGCTGCAGGATCGGCACCGGCTCGCCCATGTCCAGCACAAACACCTCGCCGCCTTCGGCCATGTCGCTGGCCTGCAAGACCAGCTGCACCGCCTCGCTGATGGTCATGAAGAAGCGGCGCACATTCGGGTCGGTGACCGTCACCGGGCCGCCGCGGCTGATCTGTTCCTGAAACAAGGGCACAACCGAGCCGCTTGACCCCAGCACATTGCCGAAGCGCACCATGGTGAACACGGTTTTACCGCCGAACCGGGTGGCCAGATCCTGCACGATGAGCTCTGCCATGCGTTTGGAGGCGCCCATCACATTGGCCGGGTTCACCGCCTTGTCCGAAGAGATCAGGATGAAGCGTTCGACCCCTGCGCGCGCGGCGGCACGGGCCAGGGTCTGGGTGCCAAAGACATTGTTGGCCAGGCCCGGCAGCGGGTTCGCCTCGACCAGCGGCACATGTTTATAGGCCGCCGCATGCAGCAGCACCTGCACCGCATGGGCATTCAGCACCATCCGCACCTGGCGCGGATCGGTCACCGATCCCAGCACCGGCACCAGATCGATGCCGGCAGCCTCGGCCAGCGGCCCCAGCTCCTGATGCACATTATAAAGCGCCAGTTCGCTGAGTTCGAACAGCACCAGTTTCGCAGGCCGGCAGGTCAGCACCTGGCGGCACAGCTCCGAGCCGATCGAGCCGCCGGCACCCGAGACCAGCACCACCTTGCCCTGATAAGACCCTGCCGCCTCTTTCAGCGGCACATTGCGGGCCGCGCGGCCCAGAAAGGCCTGCGGCGCCACCGGCGTCAGCTTGTCGACCAGGGCCTCTTCGCCGATCAGCTGGGCAAATGAGGGCAGCGCCTGCACCTCCAGCCCCAGTTTCTGCAGCCGCTGGGTGATCTGCGCCTGACGCGGCTGGCCTTGCGACGGCATCGCCAGCAGCACCCGGCGGATCCCCCGCGCCTGGACAACCTCGGCAATCCGCGACGGCGCGAACACCGGCAGCCCGACCAGGGTCAGCCCCTGCAGCGAGGAATTGTCATCGGCAAAGGCAACCGGATCGATGCCGTCATGCGCTTTCAGCGCCTGGGCCAGCTGGGTACCGGTATTGCCGGCCCCGTAGATCAGCACCCGGCAGCGCGGCTGGGCGCGGCGGTAGACCATCAGCACCATCTGCAGCATCGCCGCGCGTGCCACCACCATGAACAGGAAATAGCAGATCGCAAACACCACATGGGTGCCGGGGCCAAGCGCCGGGCCGAACATCGCTGCCAGCAGCGCCAGCACCAGCGCAGTGCCGCCCGCCAGCAGCGCGCTTTGCGCCGCGGCATGGCGTTCGTAGGCGTTGAGCTGCACATGCGGCAGCCCCAGCCACAGCGCCAGCGCCGCCGCCGCGGACATTACATAAGGCAGCACCGGCAACAGCGACGCAAGCGTGGTAAGCGCCGGATCCGGCAGCGGCTGCACCTCCAGGGTGAACAGCAGCGCCAGCGGCAAGAGCGCCAGGTCAGCGGCCAGAAATACATAGGACTTCTGCCTGCGCGACAGCGCACTGATCAGATTATACATGCCCGCCTGCCCTCAACTGCCATATGCAAATGCCTGCACTTTAATTATCCTGTTATCGCGATGGTCCTGCCCCGGCGGCCGCTTGCGCAGCCGGGCAGCAGGGAGAAATGGATTAATCAAAATAACGCTGCAGAGCCACCTGCGGCGTGCGCTTTAAAACTCAAATCCTATCATAACCGGTTTTGCCTTTGATAACCGGTTTTGCTCTACCGAAAAACCGCAGAACGGCGAAAAACCGCCGGTTTCTTCCTGCGATGGCCGCTGCTGTGCCACAATTGCCAGCCGGACCCCAGTCTGCCGGCCATCACGGCGCCCGGAGAGGCCGAACAGACAGGCCGGTAAACAGGCAGGACGGGAATCACCTGCGCCGCGCACTACCCCCGGCGGAAAATATTACCAATGGTCTGAAACACCAGGTCGAAATCATAACACATGCTTTGGTGGCGCTGGTAAATCAGGTCCAGCCGCGCCTTCATCGGCACGCAGGTCCGGGTGTAGACCGCATCAGTGTCTTCAGCGCTGGTGCAGCGCGCCAGCAGCGCCGCCTCGTGGCGGTGATAGGTGATCGAGGCCAGGCCGGTGACGCCGGGGCGCGATTTCAGCACCTTGGCGTAAAGCGCAGGATTCGCCTCGACATACTGCCGCAAGGGCGGCCGCGGCCCGACAAAGGAAATATCCCCCCGCAGAATGTTCCACAGCTGCGGAAACTCATCCAGCCGTTTTGAACGCAGCCAGGCGCCGGTCCGGGTGATGCGGGCCGATTTGTCGCCGCCCGAGACCCCGGTGTCCGTCTCCACCACCGTCATCGTCCGCAGTTTCCACAAGGCAAAGGGCTGCCCCGGGCCCTTCATCCGCTCGGCCACATAGAACAGGGGCCGCCCCTCCTTCCACAACAGCCAGCCCATCAAAAGCAGCAGGACAGGGCCCAGCAGCAGGATCAGCAGGCTGGCAAAGAAAAGGTCGAAAATCCGTTTGCGCCAGGTCATCGGCAGCTGTGCTCCTTTTTCATGATGCGGCTCTGATCAGGTGAAATACGGCTCTAAGGCGGCCCATTCCGCCGCCATCTGCACCGGGTCCGCCGGGGCCAGGGCAAAGGGCAGCAGCGCCTGCAGCCGGTTGGTATCAAGGGCCACCTGCGCGATTGCACCGGCAGGCGCGGGGCGGGTGCCAAAGGGCTTGCCCGCCGCCTGCAAAAGCGCCGCCATCTCCACCGCGCCGGGCTGCGCCACATTCAGCACCGGGGGCAGGACGGGCTGCGCCAGCAGCGCCGCCAGCACCTGCGCCAGCGCCTGCACCCCGATATAGCTGCGCCGCGGGCTGCTGCCATCGGCAAAGCGGTCCAGCACAAACCCCTGCCGCCAGCCGCCAAGGATCGCGTCCAGCCCGGCGATATTGCCGATCCGCAAGGCACAGACCGGCACCCCCAGTTCCGCGCCAAGCGCCGCCGCGCGCCGCTCCATCTCTGCCTTGGCCGTGCCATAGGCATTGGCGGGCTGCAGGGCTGCATCCTCATCCAACAGACCGCCCTGGGCGCCGTAAACCGCCGCCGAAGAGGCCAGGAGCACCCGGCAGCCCGCCGCAGCGCCCGCCCGCACCGCCGCCTCGCCCAGGCGGATGTGGTCTTCCATGTCTGCGGCCCCCGCCGGTCCGCGCCCCGGGACCGGCCCCGCCAGGCACAGCAGCGCCTCCGCCCCCTCTGCCAGATGCGCCAGCGCCTGCGGGTCCGCCAGCGGATCCAGGATGTGCCAATCGCCGCCCGCCCGCACATGCCCGCCCTGCACATGCCTGGCCCGCACATGCCTGGCCTGCGCACGCCGCGCCTGCAGACGCAAATGCAGCCCTTTTGGCGGGGCCAGCTGCATCAGCTGCCCGATCCGCCCTGTTGCGCCCAGAACCACTGCGGCGGGAATCCCCATGCTTGGCTGCCTGTTCCTGTTGACCCTCTCAGCCAGCCCAGTATCCTTTGGCCGGACAAAAATCAAAGCGGTTCCCCCGGACACAGATCCGGGCGGCGCCCCGAGCGCTTCGAATGGCAGGCACCTCATGCTGAAACTTCTCCCCTGGCTGGCCGCTGCCGGCCTGATCCTTCTGCCCGCAGCCTGCAGCCGCTTGCCCGGCGGCGCCCCGGCCAGCGAGGAGATTCTGAAAGAATCGGGCGAGGTCGATGCCAATTTCGCGCTGTATCAGGTGAACCGCTCGCTGCTGCCCACGGTGGCGGCCTGGCCGTCGACCGGCAAGCAGGAACGGCTCAATTGGCTGCAGGGCCACCAGGGCGCAAAAACCCAGATCATCCAGCCCGGCGACCTGCTGTCCCTGAGCATCTGGGACAGCAACGACAATTCGCTGCTGACCGCCGCCGAGCAGAAGATGGTGCAGCTGCAGGGCATGAAAGTGGCCGCCAACGGCTCTATCTTCATGCCTTATGTGGGCGATGTGAACGTCAACGGGCTGACCCCGGATCTGGCGCGCAAGAAGCTGCAAGAGGCGCTGGAGCCGGTTGTGCCCTCTGCCCAGGTGCAGCTGGCGATGGCTGAGGGGCGCAACAATTCGGTTGATCTGGTCTCCGGCGTGGCCCAGCCCGGCACCTTTCCAATGCCGGACCGCAACTACACGGTGATGGGGCTGATCTCGGCCGGCGGCGGCATCAGCGCCAGCCTCAACAACCCGCAGATCCGGCTGGTGCGCGGCCGCAGCATCTATGGCACCTCGGTCGACAATCTGCTGAACAACCCGCGCCTGGACACCCTGTTGCGCGGCGGCGACCGGGTGTTTGTCGAGGAGGACGAGCGCTATTTCCTCTCCTTCGGCGCCACCGGCGAGGAAGACCTGCATATCTTCACCAAGGACGAGATGTCGGCGATGGATGCAATGTCCGTCGCGGGCGGCTTTCAGGACGGCAGAGCCGATCCCAAGGGCCTGCTGATCCTGCGTGAATATCCCGCCGGTGCCATTGCGCCGGGCCAGCGCGGACCGCGCCAGCAGCGGGTGGTGTTCAGCCTCGATCTCACCTCTGCCGACGGGCTGTTTTCGGCACGCCAGTTCCAGGTCAACCCGGGCGATCTGGTGATGGCCACCGAATCGCCGATCAACGACGCGCTGACCATCTCCAACATCTTCGGCAACTTCTTCGGCGTCTTCAGCCGGGCCGGCAATATCTAGTAAGGACTATGTGTCCCGCTTGCAGCGTGCATGCTGCAAGCGGGACACAAGGGTCGAAAATTCAATAAAATTCTTCACATTTTACTATTACGTTGAGTAATGTTACTCGAAATGAGCGTATTTCCGCTGGGACAGGCAATGTGACCCTGCGGTAGAGCAGCTTGAACGGCAGATGCAGGACAGGAGACACCCCATGCAGATGAGAACCCTGGCTCTCGGCCTGGTCTTAGGCTTGGGCTTGGCAGGCGCTGCCGCGGCCCTGGAAGCCGATCCGGTACAGCAGCACAATTCCAACGCAGTCTGGTTTGAGAATTGGACCGGGCTGAGCAACGCCACCCTGGTGGTGGTCGCCCCCAATGGCAAGCTCACCGAAATCCAAGCAGCCTCCGGCACTCCGGTCTATGAGCTGGAGCGCGGCGCGGTGCAGGACGGCACCTACCGTTTTGAGCTGAGCGCCGCCACGCAGGAGCGGGAAGAGATCGTCACCCCGATCGACAACGGCCGCAGCGAAACCGCCACATCCAAACCCAAATCCTTCACCATGACCGGGTCCTTCACCGTGTCGCGCGGGGCCATCATCACGCCCGAAGCCGTCACCGAAGACTGACCCTGCCCATACTGCCGCGGACGGTAGCGGCCGCCCTGATTTGAAAGAAAAGGAATTTGACATGAGCCGCAAACCCCAACGGTTCCTGGCCGCAGGCGTCGGCCTCTTTACCCTAGCCGCAGGTGCTGCGCAGGCAGACCAGGTGATCAACGACGATCTGATCGTGTCAAACAGCCTTTGCGTCGGCCAAGACTGCTCCAATGGTGAGAGCTTCGGCTTCGACACCATCCGGCTGAAGGAAAACAACCTGCGGATCAAGTTCCAGGACACCTCGGTCAGTGCCAGCTTCCCGACACGGGACTGGCAGCTGACCGCAAACAGCTCGGACAACGGCGGCAAGAATTACTTCTCCATCGACGATGTCGACGGCAACTCGACCCCTTTCCTGATCGAGGCCGACGCGGGCAACCATGCGGTCTATGTAGAATCCGGCGGCTTTGTCGGCTTCGGCACCACGGCGCCGGTTGTCGACCTGCATGTGAAACAGGGCAACTCCCCGGCGCTGCGGCTGGAACAGGACACCTCTTCCGGCTTTGCCTCGCAGACCTGGGACGTGGCCGGCAATGAGACCAACTTCTTCATCCGCGACGTGAGCAACAGCGGCACCCTGCCGTTCAAGATCAAGCCCGGCGCCCCTTCGGATGCGCTGGTGATCGATTCGTCAGGCATCATCGTCAACGAAAGCGGCGCATCCCGTGACTTGCGGGTTGAAGGCGATACCCTTGCCAATCTGCTGTTTGTCGACGCCAGTGCCGACCGGATCGGGCTCGGCACCAATGTTCCGGATGAGACGCTGCACCTGGCCTCGGGCCAGGCCCGGGTGGCCCTCCAGATGGAAAGCAGCGCGTCGGCGGATGACTTCCAAATCATCTGGAACGGCACCCAAGTGCGGTTTTCCAACGAAAATGCCGCTGCTGTCGCCATGTCGCTGACACCCACCGGGGACATGACCATTGCGGGCACGCTTATCACCACTGGCGGCGGCGGCGCCTGTACCCTGGCGGATCCTTGCGATGCAGTGTTCGACCCGGAAGTCTATACCGTGCCCTCAATCGAAGAGCACGCCGCCGAAATGTGGGCAAAGAAGCACCTGCCTGCAGTTGGCCCGACCGGCCCTGGCATCCCGGTCAATGTCACAGAAAAGATGCTTCGGATGCTCAACGAGCTGGAACATGCGCATATCTATATCGAGCAGCTGCAAAAGCGGATCACCGTCCTGGAAGAAACGGTTACCGATCAGGGCTGAGTCCGGCCTTGCTTGACAATGCACCAGCGTCGGCATCTTAGTGCCGGTGCTGTTTTTTTCTGGGACCTGCCTCCTGATGACCAATCACCGCACCTTTGTCGTGTCCTGCGGAGCCTCCGGGTCAAAAGTGTTTTCCCGGTTTCTTTATCCCGGAGAGGACACCCGGCAGGCTGCCCGCCGCCATCTGCATAACCGCAACCCGCAAGAGGCCCCGGTGCAGGCTGCGCGCTTTGTCTACCTGTTCTCTGATCCCCGCGACTCCGTGATCTCCTTTTTTCAGCGGCGGCTTACCAAACACTCCAACCATGGGTTCGCCAGCCAGGACGGCCCGCGCCAGGAGTGGGAGGTCGCGGAACGGGACTGGGTGCTCCGGCATTTGCGCAACCTTGGCGGCAACGGCGATGCGGTCAGCGGGGACTGGGGGCTGGAAGAGTATCTTGAGTACAGCCGCGAAGATGTCTTCCGCATGGAGGAGCATTTCTGCAACTGGCTGGCCGCGACCACTCGTGAGGTGCTGTTTGTCCGTTATGAAACCCTGTGGCAGCACGAGCAGGACGTGATCCGTCATCTGGGGCTGCCCGCAGACAGCCGGCTGCCGGAATTTGTGCCGCGAGCCGCCGACTGGCAGTCCCAGCCGCCTGCGGTACGGGACAGGCTGAACCGGCTCTATGGCGGGTTTGCCGGACGGCTGGCAGCGCTGCCAGGGCTGTTTGACGGCAGCAGTCCCGAAGCCGCGGCGGTGCGGCAGGCCTGGGCGGCGGCTTCCTGATAAGAAAAAGAAAGACCCGACATGACTGATACCTCCCTTGTTTCTCCTGCTGGCCAGGCGGTGGCCGCAGAAGATACCCGGCTGCTGAAACTACGCTCGGCAGGAATGTTTTCCAATGTCAACGAAGTCGTGGAGCAGCTGCACCGGGCTGAGGCAGGCGGCTACCGTTTCGACATCAGCTGGAGGGCCTCCTGCTACCGCGACCCGGAACGGGCCGGCGACCCCTGGGAGTATTATTTCGAGCCCTGTTTCCCGCCTTCTGGTGCTGATCCCGGCAACCTTCCGGTGCTGCCCGGCGGTGTCCCGGTGGCCTGCAGCCGCGACAATATCATCACGCCCCGCATAGATGACGGCCGCTGCAACCCTCTGCTGCTGCCGCGCGACCGGCTGGGGGCGCATAATCTGATCACCCGCTACCTGCGCCTCAAACCGGATGTGCAGGCCTTGATCGACCGGTTCCAGGCCGAACACTTCCGGCCGCAGATGGTCGGTCTGCACATCCGGGGGCCAGGCCGCATCGACGGCGGCGTGCCGCAACTGCGCCGCCGCTTCAGCGCCAGCAACGAAGTTCCGGTAGAGGTGTTCTTCCGTCAGGTGGACGAAGCGCTGCGTCTGTTGCCCGAGGCTGGAATCTTTGCTTGTTCCGACAGCAGCGTAGTGATTTCTCAGGTCCAGGCACGTTACGGCAGCCGGGTGATCTGCTGGCCCGCCCTGCGCAGCGCCTTCGGCGAGATGCACGCCCGCCACCCGGAGAACAAAGGGCTGACCTTCCCGCCCTATCAGCTGGGGCTGGATGTGCTGTGCGAAGCCATGCTGCTGTCGCGCAGCGATATCTTCGTGCACGGCAATTCCAATGTTGCCAATTTCGTTCTGTGCCAGTCGCAGCATCTGCTGCATGCCTATATTCAGGCCTAACTGGCACTGGATCAGGAGCGCTCCGATGCCGCGATGGTTTTCAACTGACGTCAAAAGGCCGTTTCTCGCCCTCCTGATCCTCAGCCTGCTGGCCTATCTGTTCTGGACCGGCTCGCGCTATCCGGCGCTGAATGAAAAGCTGATGATGTCCGGGGCGATCCAGCTCGAGGACCCCTTAAGTTTTGAGGCGCATTTCCCGCTGACCGCAGCGATGGGCACGCTGGAGCGGATTTTCTACACCACCCTGAACTGGCTGCACACCAACCGGCAGGGCATGACCTTCGGCATTCTGTTTGCGGCCGGCTTCATGACCCTCTTGGGCACTCTGCAGCAGCGCAGCTTCCGCGGCGGTTTTGCCAATGCAGCACTGGGGCTGGCGGTCGGGGCGCCTTTGGGGGTCTGCGCCAATTGCGCAGCACCGGTCGGGCGCGGGCTTTATGCGGCCGGGATGCGGGCTGAAACCGCGCTGGCGGCAATGGTCGCCTCGCCGTCGCTGAATGTCGTGGTGCTGTCGATGATGTTCAGCCTGCTGCCCGCCTATATGGCGCTGGCCAAGATCGGCATCAGCCTGCTGGTGATCCTGGGCGCGGTGCCGCTGATCTGCCGCTACACGCTGCCCCGGCAGGCCGCCGCCGCAGAGGTTCCGGCGCCAACGCCCTGGTCCGCTGCGGAGCTGGCCGCAAAAGCGCCGCGCGAAAGCCTGGCAGCAGCCCTGGCCGCCGTGGCGCGCGCCTATGCCGCCAATCTGTGGCAGATCCTCCGTCTCACGGTGCCTTTGATGCTGGCCGCCGGGCTTTTGGGCGCCACCGTGGCGACGCTTTTGCCGCCGGATCTGATCACCGGGCTGGGTTTTGGCCTGACAGCACTGGTGCTGATCACCCTGGCCGGGCTGTTCCTGCCGGTGCCGATGGCCTTTGACGCGGTGCTGACCGGGGCGCTGCTGGCCGCCGGGCTGCCGCATGGCTATGTGATGGCGCTGCTGGTGACCTTGGGCAGTTTCTCGGTCTATTCCTTTCTGATCATCCGTCAAAGCCTGGGGCTGCGCGCGGCCGGGCTGATGGCGGCGGCGCTGGCCGGGCTGGGTATCCTGGCCGGGGCCGCAGCCCAAGGCTATCATGGCTGGCAAAGCCGCCGGGCGCTGGAGCTTCTCCTGCAGAGCGAAGCCCCTGCCCCGGTTTCTGCGCCGGTCCAGGCCGCGCTGTGGGGTGCCGCCCAGGCGGCCACGCTGGACGGTGTGCCGCGGGCCATCAGCCCGGATGCCGCCCGCATCACCGTCACCGCCGTGCCCTTTGCGCCGCCCTCGCCGCCGGCAGAAACCGGCTTTACCCGGATGGAGGCCGCTGCCGCGGGCATTGATAAGCCGCTGGAATTCGGCATGCGCGACATGTGGCCGCCGTTCTGGGAAGGCCGCAGCCTGGCGGCGGGCGATATCGACAATGACGGCGACCTGGATCTGGCAATCGCCTCCACCGAGGCGGGCCTCTATCTTTATGAAAACAACGGCCAGGGGCAGTTCTCCCGGATCAAAGCTGACCTCGGGCCGCTGGCGCAGGCCCCCGTCTTCAACGCCGCCCTCGCCGATATCGACAATGACGGCTGGAGCGACCTGTTCCTGGCCAGCTACCTGCAGGGCAACTACTGGTGGCGCAATGTGCAGGGGCAATTTGGCGCGGAGCCGCCCCGCCCGGTGCAGAACCGTGCCGATGCGCCGCTGACCATGGCGCTCAGCTTTGCCGATGCTGATGGCGACGGCACTTTGGATGCGGCCCTGGGCAATTGGGCGGCGGGCTGGTACCGGCGCATTCCCGGCGAGGAGGCGCGCAACCGGGTGCTGTGGAACCGGGACGGCCGGCTGACCGGCGAGATCTATACCGATCTGCCCGGCATTCCCGGCGAGACCCTGTCAATCCTGTTCAGCGATTTCGACGGCAATGGCACCCCGGACCTGATTGCCGGCAATGATTTCGATATCCCGGATTACTTTTACCGCGGCGACGGCAAGGGCGGGCTGGAAATGCTGAGCCAGCCGGAAGGGCTGATCCCGCATACCACCACCACCACGATGGCGGTGAAGACCGCCGATCTGTTCAACACCGGCACGCCCGCGCTCTATCTGGCGCAGATCGCCGGGCGGTCCTCCGGGGTCTCGGACACCCTGAAGATGCAGCCGCTGGCGCAGTATTGCGATGCCATCGCCGATCCCGCGGCCAAAGCACTCTGCGCACAGAACATGGCAATCAAATCCTGGTACAAGACCGGCAACAATTTCGATCCCGCCTATGCCGGGCGCTGCCAGGCAATGGCGGGGCAGGCGCAGGCCGATTGCAAGGCGATGCTGATCAAGGATCTGGCGATCCAGAAGCGCGACCCCTCGGTCTGCGCGCTGATCCCCGCCGCGCAGGAGATCCCGCGCGCCTATTGCGAGCTGCACTTTAAACCGTCCCGCCGCCCCACGGCTGCGGAAATCGCCCTCACCCACCCGCAGATCCTGCGCTCCAATGTGCTGCTGGAATGGCAGGGGGCCGCGTTTGCCGATACCGCTGAGGCGCGCGGCCTGGATGTCGGCGGCTGGAGCTGGGATACCAAGATCGCCGATTTCGATCAGGACGGCTGGCTGGATGTCTACATCGTCAATGGCACCTGGGTGCCCAATGAGGTCTCGCCCTCCAACCTGTTTTTCCGCAATACCGGCACCGGGGCGGGCGCGCGGCGTTTTGAGGAAATGTCCGGCCCCTTCGGGCTGGAGGATTACCTGATGACGGCCGCCGCGGTGCAGTTCGATATGGATGGCGATGGCGATCCGGATCTGCTGACCCATCCGGTGAACGGGCCGCTGGTATTGTTCCGCAACAACAGCCAGAATGCCGCGATCGCCTTTCAACTGGAGGATCTGGCAGGCAACCGGGCGGCCATTGGCGCCCGCATCCGGCTGACCACTGCGGACGGCAGCATTCAGACGCGGGAATTGCAGCTGGGCGGCGGCTTCATGAGCTTTGACGCGCCGCGGGCACATTTCGGCCTGGCCCAGGCCGCCAGCGCCGCAGGCGCCCGCATCCGCTGGCCGGACGGAACCGAAACGGAACTGGCAGGGCCGCTGGCAGCAGGTCATTTGTACCGGATCCGCCGGCAATAGCCCCGCTGCCCGGCGCCTCAACCCTGAGGGGATAAAAGGCGGCACGCCAGAAGTGTGCAGATCTGCTACAGTCTCCGGAACTTTGGCTTTTTTTTCGATGCCAAGTTGTGGCGGTTTTCCGCCTGCCCTACCGTAAACCACGGCTTTCCGGCCTGGCAGCGGCCAGGGTTCGGGCCGGCATACCGGGCACATAATACTTTAGGACTTTTCATGATCAGCTTGCTGCACCGTTTTTCACGTCTGTTTTTTGCTGTCCTGCTTATCGCCGCCCCCGGTGCCGCCCTGGCCCAGGCCACCTTCAGCGCACAGTTTTCCCCGGATTCGATATCCTCGGGCAATAATTCAACGCTGACCTTCACCATCACCGAAACTTCTGGCAGCCCCGCAAGCAGCCTCGCTTTCAGCGGCACCCTGCCCGCAGGCGTCACCATTGCCAGCGGCAGCCAAAGCAACAGCTGCGACGGCACATTCACCGCCACCGCCGGGGGCAGCAGCCTGTCGCTCAGCGACGGGCGGCTTGGCGGCAGCCAAAGCTGCACGGTCTCTGTGCCCGTCACCTCAAGCACGGTGGGCACCCATAGCTTTACCTCGGGGGATCTCACCTCCTCCCAGGGCAACAGCGGCACCGCCGCCGATGATCTGGCCGTCACCGCCGCCAGCGGCACCGGCTACTCCAAATCCTTCAGCTCTGCTGCGGTGGATCCCGGCAGCACCTCGACGCTGACCTACACCTTTGATGTTACTGTTGCGGCCAGCCCCAGTTTTTCCGACTACCGGGATCCCGCGTTCAGCGAAACGCTGCCTGCGGGGCTGAGCTTCCCCTCGCCGGCCACCACCAGCAGCTCCTGCGGCGGCACCCTCACAGTGGACCGGGATGCCGGCACCCTGGATTTCGACGGCCCGCTGCTGACCACGGCCGGCACCACCAGCTGCACCATCACCGCGCTGATCAAGGCGGACACGCCGGGCAGCTACAGCCTGGAAAACGACCTGATCGTCCGCTCCGCGTTCAGCAGCACCATTTCCCAGGACACGGCCAGCGCCGGGCTGACCGTCAACAGCCCGCCCGCAGACAGCCTCGGGCTGATCAAGGTCTTTGATGTAACCCAGGCCAATGCCGGCGGCAGCGCCACCCTGGAGTTCACCCTCAGCAACACCAGCCGCAGCAGCAGCGCCGCCAATCTGGCCTTTAGCGATGACCTTGATGCCTTCCTGTCCGGCACCACATTTGCCAGCCTCAACAGCAACAGCTGCGGCGGCAGCGTCAGTGGCGCCGGCACCGACAGCCTCAGCTTCTCCGGCGGCAGCCTGGCCGCTGAGGCCAGCTGCACCATCTCGGCAGAGATTTCCCTGGCCGCAGGCGCCGCAGACGGCACCTATACCAATACCACCAGCGCCGTGACCGGCGACCTTGGCGGCAGCGCTGTGACCGGCAGCACCGCCAGCACCACGCTCCGGGTGTTCGGCGCGGGCTCCCAGCCGCCATCGCTCAGCAAGGCGTTCACCGACAATCCGGTGACCCCCGGCTCCACCGGCACGCTGCGCTATACCATCACCAACCCGAACGCGGGCGCAAGCGCCACGGATATTGCCTTCACCGATGTGATTACCGATATCACCGGCGCCAATAACGTCACCATCAGCACCCTGCCGGCAGCAAACAGCTGCGGGACGGGCAGCACTTTCACCCAGACCTTTCCCGGTACTGACGTCTTTGCCTTCAGCATGAGCGGCGGCGTCCTGGCCGCCGGGGCCAGCTGCAGCTTTGACCTGGTGCTTGCCGCCGCCGCAGATACACCGCCCGGCGACTATCCTTTCACCACCAATGATCTGAGCGCCACCGTGAACGGCAATGCGGTGGCCACCAGCGGCGCCAGCGCCACGCTGACGGTTGCAGGCGGCGCCAATCTCTCTTTTGTCAAGGAATTCACCGAGGATATTGCCGGGGCGGGCAGCGACACCGAGCTGACCTTCACTGTCAGCAGTGCCGCGGAATCAGTCAGCACCGCCACCGCCATCGCCTTTACCGATGATCTGGGCGGCTTCCTGTCCGGCACTGTCTTCAGCAGCCTCACCAGCGACAGCTGCGGCGGCAGCCTCTCTGGCAGTTCCACCCTCAGCTATTCCGGCGGCACGCTGGATCCCGGTGAAAGCTGCCAGATCGTCCTGGATATCAGCCTGCCGGCCGGTGCAGCAAACGGCACTTACACCAACACCACCAGCGCGCTCAGCTCCACCGCCGGCGGCCAGGCCACCACCGTCAGCGCCGCCAGCGACAGCCTGCAGGTGATCACCGCGCAGCCGCTGCAGACCTCCAAAAGCTTTGCCCCTGCCAGCGCCCTGCCCGGCGAAACCGTCACCCTGACCTACACGCTGACCAACCCGGACAGCAGCGCCGGTTATACCAGCGGCTTTTTCACCGACAGTTACAGCACCGCGCTGAGCAGCCTGGCCGCGGTCAATGCCCCCTCTGCAATCTTCACCAATTGCGGCGGCGCGCCCGCAGCCAGCGGCACGACAACCGGCGCCTTCACCAGCCTTGAGATCGCCGCCGGCACCAGCTGCACCATCGCGGTGGATCTGCTGGTCCCGGTCGGCGCCGCGGACGGCAGCTACAACTCGCTCAGCTCCAGCGTGACTGCCTCAGTGAACAGCGCCTCTGTGACCTTGCCAGCGATGCAGGCAAACCTGGAGGTGGATTCCGCACAGCTCCTCCTCAGCAAATCCTACACCGATGATCCGGTGGCGCCGGGCGGCACGGTGACAGCACAATACACCCTCAGCAACCTGAGCAGCAGCGCCGCCACCGCAATTGCCTTCACCGATGACCTGGATGCGGTACTCAGCGGGCTGGTCTCCAGCTCCGGCACGCTGAGCAATTCCTGCGGCGCAGGTTCCTCCGTCTCCGGCACGTCGACGCTCAGCCTGACCGGCGCCAGCCTGGCGGCCGGCGGCAGCTGTACCTTCAGCGTCTCTCTCAGCGTGCCCGGCGGGGCCGCCACATCCGCTTACAGCGGCTCCACCAGTGCGGTGAGCGGCACCATCTCCGGGCTGGCCGCCACCGGTCCGGCCGCCAGCGCCACGCTCAGCGTCAGCGCCTTCTCCCTGCCCGGCTTCAGCAAATCCTTTGCAGATCCTGCGCTGGCGGCCGGCGGCAGCACCACGCTGACTTATGTGATTACCAATACCGACAGCAGCAGCACCCTGACCGGGCTGCGGTTCTCCGACGACCTGGATGCAGCCCTCAGCGGGCTGGCTGTGACCGGCGGCACCGGCAGCAACCTGTGCGGCAGCGGCTCCAGCGTGACCGGCAGCAGCACGGTATCGCTCACCGCCGGCACCCTGTCCCCAGGGGAAAGCTGCAGCATCCCGCTGACTGTGACGGTGCCATCCGCCGCCGCTGCCGGCAGCTACAGCAGCAGTTCCGGCACGCTGACAGAGAATGGCAGCTTTGCCGCCGCCGCCGCCGCCGCCGCTTTCACGGTTGAGCCTGCCCCCGGTTTCACCAAGGCCTTTGGCAACGCATCGATTGCACAGGACGGCAGCACCACGCTGACACTGACGGTGGACAACAGTGCCTCGGCGATTGCCGCCTCGGCGCTGGATGTGACCGACAACCTGCCTGCGGGGCTGGTTCTTGCCTCGCCGTCCAATGCGGCCGCGACCTGCACCGGCGGCACCCTCACCGCCACCGCCGGCGCCGCCACCCTGAGCTACACCGGCGGCACGGCTGCCGCCGGCGCCAGCTGCACGATCACCGCAGATGTGACCAGCAGCACGGCCGGCAGCTACATCAATACCACCGGCGATCTCACCTCTTCTTCCGGCAATTCCGGCACCGCCTCGGCCAGCCTGAATGTGATCGGTCTGACGGTGAACACCCCCTTTACTGCGGATAACATTCTCGCCGCCGCCGAGGCCGCCGCCGTGACCGTCTCCGGCAGCAGCACGCAGATCGAAGACGGCCGGACCGTCACCGTGACCGTCACCGACAGCACCGCAGCCCAGGTCAGCGGCTCCGCCAGCATATCGGGCAATGCCTGGAGCCTGACCCTGGATCTGTCCGGGCTGGCCGAGGGGGCACTGACCCTGACGGCGGATGCCTCGGATGCGGCCGGCACTGCGGCCAATCAGGTAAGCGAAAACCTAACCAAAAACGCCGAAGCGCCAGCGGGCTACAGCGCCGCCTTTGAT
>NZ_JAKFZM010000090.1:2500-6216 GCF_021654205.1 Leisingera sp. MMG026
TTGACCGTTAAGCACTGTGCAGTGTTTAACCGTCCAATCGGACGGAAATTGACATCGTAAAGAGAGATACAATCAACAAGACTGTTGGTCGCCCGAGTGTGGGAATGACCTCAGTCAGGTGCTGACTGTCCTTCGGGACGGGATGCGAGCTTCAGAATACGTCATGTTTCCTCAGACGTCCTGAAGTCTGCCTGATTGAAAAGACAGTTTTGTCCAAGTCAAGTACACTAACCCGGTTCAATATCCGCAAGGATTTGAACCCGCATGATCGCACGATCATGCAATAAGTTCCTGGTCGCAAATGTGGCCGGGAGCGGGATAGTTTGCTTTTTGGTTCAGGAAAACATGCTGTGGTTTCTTACCAGCTTCCGCAGCTGAGCGTGTTTTAGAACACTCTCTTTTTCTGGATCAAATCAAGCGCGAGAAGGGCGTTTGGTGGATGCCTTGGCAGTAAGAGGCGATGAAAGACGTGATACCCTGCGATAAGCTTGGGGGAGCCGGGAATAGGCTTTGATCCCAAGATCTCTGAATGGGGGAACCCACCTGAAAGTTTGTTATAATAGCCGCCGGTTCATTCCGGATGGCTGCTTATAATGGGCTTAACCAGGTACTTATAGACTGAATACATAGGTTTATAAGAGCAAACCCGGGGAACTGAAACATCTAAGTACCCGGAGGAAAGGACATCAATAGAGACTCCGTTAGTAGCGGCGAGCGAACGCGGACCAGCCGAGCCTGATGAGTGAGAAGAACATGTTGGGAAGCATGGCCATAGCGGGTGACAGCCCCGTATTCTAAGCTCTGAGGGACGTATTAAGTAGGGCGGAACACGTGAAATTCTGTCTGAAGATCGGAGGACCACCTCCGAAGGCTAAGTACTCCTTACTGACCGATAGCGAACCAGTACCGTGAGGGAAAGGTGAAAAGCACCCCGGCGAGGGGAGTGAAACAGTACCTGAAACCGAACGCCTACAATCAGTTGGAGGCCCCTTGAGGGCTGACAGCGTACCTTTTGTATAATGGGTCATCGACTTGGTCTCACAAGCAAGCTTAAACCGTTAGGTGTAGGCGCAGCGAAAGCGAGTCTTAATAGGGCGAATGAGTTTGTGGGATCAGACCCGAAACCGAGTGATCTAGGCATGGCCAGGTTGAAGGTGCGGTAACACGCACTGGAGGACCGAACCCACATCCGTTGAAAAGGATCGGGATGAGCTGTGCCTAGGGGTGAAAGGCCAATCAAACTCGGAGATAGCTGGTTCTCTGCGAAATCTATTTAGGTAGAGCGTCATCCGAATACCCCGGGGGGTAGAGCACTGGATGGGTAATGGGGCCCCACAGGCTTACTGATCCTAACCAAACTCCGAATACCCGGGAGTACTAGATGGCAGACACACGGCGGATGCTAACGTCCGTCGTGGAGAGGGAAACAACCCTGACCTCCGGCTAAGGCCCCCAATTCATGGCTAAGTGGGAAAGCAGGTGAGACGTCCAAAACAACCAGGAGGTTGGCTTAGAAGCAGCCATCCTTTAAAGATAGCGTAACAGCTCACTGGTCTAATCAAGATGTCTTGCGGCGAAGATGTAACGGGGCTCAAGCCATGAGCCGAAGCCGAGGATGCACATAGTGCATGGTAGCAGAGCGTAGTGTGACATAGTTCCATGCGTCCTTATCTTCCTGCGGGAAGAATTGGACGCAAGGAGCTTTCGATGAAGCGGGCGCGTGAGCGATCCCGTGGAGAGATCACTAGTGAGAATGATGACATGAGTAGCGACAAAGAGTGTGAGAGACACTCTCGCCGAAAGTCCAAGGGTTCCTGCTTAAAGCTAATCTGAGCAGGGTAAGCCGGCCCCTAAGCCGAGGCCGAAAGGCGTAGGCGATGGGAACCACGTTAATATTCGTGGGCCAGGAGGATGTGACGGATTGTGAAGGTAGTTCATCCTTATCGGATTGAATGGGCTGCTGATCAGTCCCTGGAAATAGCCCTCCATCAGACCGTACCCTAAACCGACACAGGTGGACAGGTAGAGAATACCAAGGCGCTTGAGAGAACGATGTTGAAGGAACTCGGCAAAATACCTCCGTAAGTTCGCGAGAAGGAGGCCCGGGTCCTACGCAAGTGGAATCCGGGGGCACAAACCAGGGGGTGGCGACTGTTTATTAAAAACACAGGGCTCTGCGAAGTCGCAAGACGACGTATAGGGTCTGACGCCTGCCCGGTGCCTGAAGGTTAAAAGGAGGGGTGAGAGCTCCGAATTGAAGCCCAGGTAAACGGCGGCCGTAACTATAACGGTCCTAAGGTAGCGAAATTCCTTGTCGGGTAAGTTCCGACCTGCACGAATGGCGTAACGACTTCCCCGCTGTCTCCAACATCGACTCAGCGAAATTGAATTGCCTGTCAAGATGCAGGCTTCCCGCGGTTAGACGGAAAGACCCCGTGCACCTTTACTACAGCTTCGCACTGGTATCAGGATTGTGATGTGCAGGATAGGTGGTAGGCATCGAAACCGTGACGCAAGTCGCGGTGGAGCCTCCCTTGAGATACCACCCTTCGCACTCTTGATATCTAACCGCGGTCCGTTATCCGGATCCGGGACCCTGCGTGGCGGGTAGTTTGACTGGGGCGGTCGCCTCCTAAAGAGTAACGGAGGCGCGCGAAGGTTGGCTCAGAGCGGTCGGAAATCGCTCGTTGAGTGCAATGGCAGAAGCCAGCCTGACTGCGAGACTGACAAGTCGAGCAGAGACGAAAGTCGGCCATAGTGATCCGGTGGTCCCGAGTGGAAGGGCCATCGCTCAACGGATAAAAGGTACGCCGGGGATAACAGGCTGATACTGCCCAAGAGTCCATATCGACGGCAGTGTTTGGCACCTCGATGTCGGCTCATCTCATCCTGGGGCTGGAGCAGGTCCCAAGGGTACGGCTGTTCGCCGTTTAAAGAGGTACGTGAGCTGGGTTTAGAACGTCGTGAGACAGTTCGGTCCCTATCTGCCGTGGGTGTAGGATACTTGAGAGGAGTTGCCCCTAGTACGAGAGGACCGGGGTGAACGAACCACTGGTGGACCTGTTGTTGCGCCAGCAGCAGTGCAGGGTAGCTATGTTCGGACAGGATAACCGCTGAAGGCATCTAAGCGGGAAGCCCCCCTCAAAACAAGGTATCCCTGAGGGCCGTGGAAGACCACCACGCCGATAGGCCGGAGATGTAAGTGCAGCAATGCATTCAGTTGACCGGTACTAATCGCCCGATAGGCTTGATTTGATCCAGTAACAGACAGTGTTACTCAAAACCAAACAAGCAAACACATCCCATAATACAAAACCTGGACAACGTTGATTGTAACCGACGCAAGTTGCCCGTGCCTGCCGCCACCCGGCGGTGACACAGCAACCGGGCGGCATCTCGCGCATTTGCTGAAGCAAATACGCTGCCTGCCGCTCGCCAGCCTTGCTTCGCAAGGCCGTCGGAATTGGATTTTTCTTGGTTTGGTGGCTACAGCACAAGTGAAACACCCGGTCCCTTCCCGAACCCGGAAGTTAAGCACTGTCGCGCCGATGGTACTTGGGCTCAAGCCCTGGGAGAGTAGGTCACCGCCAAACCTAGTAAAATCCAATAATCTCTCAATACGGTCTCAAAAAAACCTGACGCGGGATGGAGCAGCCAGGTAGCTCGTCAGGCTCATAACCTGAAGGTCGCAGGTTCAAATCCTGCTCCCGCAACCA
>NZ_JAKFZM010000091.1:0-6188 GCF_021654205.1 Leisingera sp. MMG026
ACGTATACCAACCGCATGGTAGCGCATGAAAGGATCGTCCCCCCACCTCCACTCGTCAGGCATCGCTGATTGAAGCCCGGCCTCTCGAAGTTGCACATCCTCTGACTTGGTAATCAGCACAACACGCCACGCATACGCCATAGTCTCGGCGATTACTGCCCGATCTTCTGCGTGGTCCATCAAATGTCCCGCTGTAACAGCGAGCGGAATACAATGGTCGCCGGTGCAAGGCTTGTCTCGACCTTGCGCCTTTCGGAAAGAAATATCCGGCGGCAAGATCTTAGCAGCTTCCTCGCTCATTGGCATCCGCCCACTCCACTCTCTACGCAAGTCGGCTCCGTAAATCGGGTGTCGGCCTGTTTCCATCGGTGCCTCTAAGCCAAACCGCAGAATGCCGGTTAAACTCGCTCGAGCTCCGTCCTTTCGTTCTGCCCGGGCAAGCAGGGCCCATGCTTGAATAAGGTCTATGTGCTCGGGACGCAGCATCAACTGAAAACCTCCTTTGTTTACTCGCCAATTTGGTCACCAGAAAATCCGAAGCGTCGCGACAAATTCAGAAAGTACCTCAACTTGACCTCCTCTTAGGAACTCTAAGACGATGTGTGGCACAACCGGAAAACTAGGCTTAAGGTGCGGGAGATGTGCAGTTCAATGCTTGGATTACTTTCTTTGCCACGATTGTTGATGACCAATTATTCCGAGAAGTTGGGCTTATGAGCGACGAGAACTTACCTGAATATTTCGAAGAGTACAGCTTGACGGTGTCTCTCCCTTTTTACCCAGATGCACGTTGCGTCATCCCTTCATTTACTGGCGAGGGAACCGGATATGATTTAGATCTCAACTCGCAAACATGCTCTTGCCCTGACTTCACGAAGCGTCGAGGTCCTTTAGTCGCGCCTGGAATGATGGGCAGATTTTGCAAACATCTGATACACGAATTGTCCGCGAGGGAGGCTTTCGCCGCCTCCGACAAATGGATACGTGCGATTGCCGATGCGGGTCACGGGGGACCTCACAATGCTTGGCAAGTTTGTCTCCCAACTGCCCCGAAGATGCTAGTAACGACAAATTATCCGTTAACCTGGATCAATGTGTTTGCTCACACAAAACGAAATGGGGAGAGAGTTTCGGAAGCCAGCGGCCCAATTAAACAGTTCGGTTGGAAACCACGGGAACATCGGTGGTCATATGGTGAGGCTCCACCTGGTGCGAGAGAGCTGCGACATTTGCTTATGGCTTTCGATCATGCCGACTACGAGGAGATAGATCCACTAGAGGCCAGCGGGACCAACTTGGACGACGCCACACTTCGGAAACTCCCTCAGGACCAAGGGCCTGACGGCACCTCTGTTTCACTGCACACGGGTGGGCATGGTTTTCTTTCCTGGATACGAAATCTTGTAACTAGAGGACAAGGAGTATGAGCCTAGGGGCAAATTGCTTGTCCTGCTAAGCCCCCGCCCGTACCCCAATTGGGGTAACCGGACAGGGAGGTTTTGGTAACTAAGGATCCCCTTGGTGATAGACCCTTATCAAGCAGTCTTCTTTTGTTCTTCGGCTTGGTTGAGCGGTACACGAGATGGTATAGCTGCCACCGAAGCGGGACGTCCCCGGGTGCAGAAGCCACTCATCTCATAGAGAACAACCCGTTCGCGAGCTCGAGTAATGGCCGTGTATAGCAATCGCTTGTGATCTTTCGGGGAGAGCCACATGGGTCGCTTCAGTACTGTGTTGGTATCGATGTAGACGGTATCCACAGACCTGCCTTGGCTTTTATGCACAGTAGCAAGCGCAGAGAGCTCGAAGCGATTAACGTCCTCTATCCAGTCTAGAATACGTACCGCTTGCTTCCTGTCGAGCTTGCCTTTTTGATGCAGACGTCGAATGCGCAACGATAGCTTGTCGACTATTTTCTCGCTGTCCGGCACGAAGGCTATTCTATCAGTCTCGTGGAACGTGATCGTGACGCCATCAAGGGTCAGTGCGCGGAACCGGTCGACACAGCTAGGAACATCCTTTAGCACGCGCATATTCCGCTCTATTTGATCGACAGTAAACCGTTCTCCATTGTGGAAGAGGTTGTCGGTCTGCTTGCTGATGACAAGATCGCCTTCGTCAAGCCCGTCGTGATTAACATGACGGACTGCCCTCCGAAGGCGCTGAAGGGTTGTATTGTCCGAAGTCACGGCCAACAGGCTGTCACCCTTCTCGTACCTGTTCTTCAGCGAAGCTATCCACTCCTCGCCCGGTATCACCTGTACATCGGCACCGCCATGAAGGCATTGAAGCTCGTCTTCCGGGCGCTCTTCGATCCAGTCGCGAAGCATCTCGCCAGTTAGAAAGATGCCGCTTTGCCGAGGGAACCGCACGCTTGTATCCAGAGTGATAGTCTCGAAGTCTTGATCCATGATGACTTCATGATCCTTAACGGGTGGAAGCTGGAAGCGATCGCCGCTGTACACCACTGGGAGATCGAATTCCGCCGCATATTCCTCGACTGCCCGGAACAAGAAACTGCCTACCATGGAGAACTCATCCACAATGATGATGTCGACCTCGGAAAACGCGTCTGGCTTTCCTTCTTTGGCGCTTTCTACCCGAGTTCTGGCCTCTCTTGCTGGAAGGTATCCCTCGACCGTTTCTAGGTTCTCGTTTCGGTATCTGTACCAACCGATCGCACTGTGGATTGTGGCAACCCTGTGTCTCTTATCCCGGAGTTCTTGCTCCAGAACAGTACGCGCAGGATGTGTTGGGGCGAGAAACAGTGCCTTTCGCTCGGCAACGGAGTGCGCAATGGCATAAGTCTTGCCTGAGCCCGCTCGACCTGAGACCACTAGACGGTCTCGTGCTCGCATCGCCTGGATAGCTTGCTTCACTAGTTGCTGGTCATTGTTAAGGGTGAGCATAAACAAAATCCTTCTGATCGCGATGACAGATTGCTCGGCCTTCGCGTTAAACTGGGGTTCGGGATGAAGTGATGAGAGGCAGGTGGCTCCCTGCTCTCGAGGACTTACTGGGGACGGTCCTGTACGTGCCAGTATCTCATTAACGGCCCCTATTCATAACCATTTGAAAACAAACAATAACAACCACGATTGAGTTGCCTCAAAAATGAAACTCAGAAGGGCTCCCGCCCGCAACCTAACAAGGAGGAACGGACGGGAGATTTTTGGCGTGGATCCTCGGTCACGGGTAACTTCTTGCCAGCCACATTAGCAGCCAGCTTCTACCAGTAGACCTTGCGCTCTATCGGCTACTCTTCCTCTTCGGCAGCATCGTCGCCAAGGAATTTTCCCAATAGTCCTGCAGCTGCTGCTTTCGTCGCGGCCGCAGCTGAACCTGCTCCGTTCTTGGTGGCTTCTAAGGCCCTCCCGGACCCCTCAAAGGCTGTAGACCAAGCCCCCTTCCAGTCCACCTTCGGCAACTCGAAGTTCTTTATCTCCTCAAGGGTAGGGATTGCGCCCCGTGCTGCTTGCCAAGCTGCTTTCGGTGATCCCTTGACCTCCTCCCACAGTTCTTCGCGCGTGGGGATCGGCTGGTTGCAGACAGTCTTCTCGTCCTCGCTGGGCATCGCTTCGGGGGAGATTGCACGTTGAAGTTCGCCCATATCCTTAAGGGTCTCGCAGAGATCTTTTAGTTCCAGCGCCGTTGCGCCAACTATGACCGCTGCGCCGATATAGGGTATAGCCTCCCCGGCCATTGAGCCGACTTCCCGGGATGAGGTAACCACAGCGCGCTTGGATATCCTGTCGGCGGTTGCGTCTACAGCATCCCGAATAGCCACTCGCTTGCCACGAAAAACTACCAAGCGCGTGAACGGATCCGCCAGTTCGGCTCGTAGCTCACGAGTAACCGCGCGTTCGGTCGCCAAGCTATCAGTTGCTTCGGTCAACTCCCTGCGCAGCTTCTTTTTAGCAGCACGCTCTTCGGCAATTTCGCTGCTTAGCTGAGCAACCTCATCCGCATGCTGAAGAGCCACAGTACGAACACCGGTCACCGCTCCGAATGCCGACGAGGCAAGTTGATATAAAGAGCCCCCGACGAACAGAGCGACATTTATTGAGAGGGAAAGAGCTAGCAATACAGCGAATAACAGCTTCCACGACAACTTTAGTATTTTCAATTCAAGTTCTCCTTATCGGGTATCAGGATAAAATCGTGCATTGCGCACTGGTTGACGGTCCAAATCTGACACAACGATCACTCACAGCCACCAATGGGTCGATGGGTCAGAAAAAGTGAGAAATCACAAGCATCTATAAAAACCCTCATTATGGAGATTTTGTAGATGATTACTATGCTTGGCTTGATGCTCGCCGTCGGAAGCGGTGTACGGCTACCGCTGAACTGGGAGCTAATTCAGCTTATTGGGATGAGCCTTTCAGGCCTTCAGGCCATAACTGGCTTCTCCGTCGCATTTAGCTGGATAACTAAATGGCTCAGCCTTAACCCTATCCCTGTCGGTTCCACATTGGGATCATTGCTGCCTTACTTCCTCTCTTTCGGGGGGTAGTCATGACACAGGCACCAAATTTCAAGCAGGAGCTTTACCCCGGTGCACGGGTCCTAATCCGAGCCTTCGAAGACATCCCGGAGCACATTTTCGAGGTGTCGGAAGTCTATGACGACTGCATTGGCGGCTACTCTCTGACGGGGCCACTTACCGGCGAATACGGGGAGCCTGACTTCGAGATGATCTTGCGGATCATCGACTGAACCATTCACGCATTCTAGTAAGAAAGGAACAGACGAATGTCTGCCCGAATTCGCTATGCCTACTTAAAGGGCCATACTTGGCTTTACAGGCGGAACTACCCTAAAGAAGTGGCCTCTCTTCTTGGCCAGCAAGCCCTCAAGCAGTCGCTAAAGACCAGTGATGCCAAGGTCGCCCGTCAGCGGGCAGCCGAGGTAAATGCCCGTTACGAGGAGACCGTGCGGCAAGCTCTTTCGGGGGCCTTGTCTCTGCCACAGAGCGCCCCGCTGGAGGTCGTCGATGCCAATGAATGGCTCACCCCAACGGAGCTTGGTCTTGCCCGCCTCCGGGCCACTCTCCAGCATTCCGAGCCAGTTCGGTATGAGCAGGCGATTGTGCCGAAGACAACTGTCAACAAGGCCACACGTCGGTATCTGGTCTTGCGGCAGAATGAGCTTCGGCCAAGCGGGTTCAAGAGTGTTCGCTACTCAATCGAGTTGTTCCAGTCAAAGTACGGGAAGCAGAAGCTGACGGAGCTCGCTCGCGAAGAAGGGAGGGAATTCCTGTCTCTCATCGCTCAGCTTAGCCCCTACCTAGGGAAGTCGAGGCGCACACAGGGTATGTCCCTCGACGCCTCTGTGGAGTGGTCCAGAGTAAGCACTGCCCGCATCACCGGACGTACTCAGCGACGCATTTGGTCACAGGTTAACCATTGGCTGGACTGGTGCGTCTATGAGGGTGAAATGGAGGTCAATCCATTCGCGTCAGTGCGCTTCGATGCCAAGGTAAAGCATCAACCCTATGCCGTACCCGCCGACAAGGAAGTGCGGCGGTTACTGGAAGTGCATGATCCCGTCATCGGTAAGGTGCTGCTGCTTTGCTTGCTATCAGGCATGAGGGCAGGAGAAGCGGTTGGCCTCTTACGTGAAGATCTGGTCGCCAAGGGTAACCTTGGCCAGTTCTTTCATGTCCGTCCGAACAAGCTTCGGCTGCTGAAGACAGACGCAGCTGAGCGATTGGTTCCGGTTCATGCTGTGCTAGAGCCAGTTCTCATGGAGCTTCCGCACTCGGGGCCATTGTTCCCTGATCTGAAAGTAAACGATATTACCAAGCGGTTCGCCGCAATCAGGAAGAAGCTGAAGCTTGATCGCAAGGGGCTAGTGTTTCACTCGTCTCGGAAATGGTTCATCACCCAGTGTGAGCGAACAGGCGTCCCAGAGCACTTCACTGCCAGCATTGTCGGGCATAAGTCGGCCCGGTCAGAGAACGGGATCACATACGGTATCTACTCAGCCGGTATCTCGGATGAGCAGAAGCGCTCCATCGTTGATCAGATCAGGCTACCGGTGCCGGGATGAGTATTCCTAGCATTGAGGAGTTCGAGGAGAGGGCCGCTATCGCTGAATACGATGGCGGTCTTTCTCGTTCCAGGGCTGAGGATATTGCCGCCAGAGCGCAAGGTTTCAGGGATGCCGAAGCCTACTGGCAGTGG
>NZ_JAKFZM010000092.1:0-5391 GCF_021654205.1 Leisingera sp. MMG026
GGGGGGGGGGGGGGGGGGGGGGGGGGCCCCCCCCCCCCCCGCC
The DNA here is from genome assembly GCF_021654205.1 of Leisingera sp. MMG026. Lineage (NCBI taxonomy): Bacteria > Pseudomonadati > Pseudomonadota > Alphaproteobacteria > Rhodobacterales > Roseobacteraceae > Leisingera > Leisingera sp. MMG026. The sequence goes on from NZ_JAKFZM010000092.1 coordinate 44, forward strand.
CCCCCCCCCCCCCGGGCCCCAACGGGCGGAGGGCTTTGCCAAAAGCCAGACGCCGGGCGGGAGCAACCCCAATGAAAAAGGCGCACCAGAGTGCGCCTTTCGGTAGGTCATCCCTTCGACGGGCAGCCTTCGCGGGCAGCCGCCGGGTCTAGAGCAGATCATGCGCGGCAAGCGCGCGGTGGATTTCGCGGCGGACCAGTTTGCGCACATTGCGGGTGATGCGTTCGCCCAGCGGACCCTGCAGCTCCTCGCGCACGATACTGGCCACCAGATCGCGCAGGCTGTCCTCGTCCAGGTAGCCGTCACCAGTCTCGGCCAGAGTTTCCAGCGCAGCCCCGGCCATAGCGGCTTCGGCCAGCGTTTCTGCTTTCGCGACCGCACTGCCGTCGTTGACGCCAGGTCCTGCCAAAACTTCCGCTCCCGCGTCCCGGGACGTATCAGCAGCAGCGGATGCACCGTCGTCGTCTTGCGGTGCGGCACGGCGGGCGGAGAGCGGTTCGTCACGCCATTCGATGGTGTCAGTGACAGTGCTGGCAAACGGAGCCTCCGTCTGACTGTCCGGCTCCCATTGCTGCGGTTCCTGCGCCTGCCCGCGCGTACTGCGGGCCTCAAGCTCGGCAATTTTGCGCACAACTGACGCCGCACGGGCCCCGGCAGTTTCAATGGCTTGACTGTCTTGCAGGGCTTGGCTGCCTTGCGGGGCTTGAATGTCTTCCGGGGCCTGACTGTCCGCTGGAGTTTCGGCATCAAGATTGCCGGTGCCGTCCGCCGGCTGCTCCGCACCTGCGGCGGCGGCAAACAGCGTGGCATTGGGATCACCCCAGGGAGCATCTGTCACGGCACCGGGCGTGCATTGCGATTTCTGGTGTTCCGATCCTGCATCCGGGTCTGAATTCAGGTGATCCGCATCCAAGCGGTCTGTGCTCAAGTATCCTGTGTCCAATTGGCCCGGGTCAGGCTGGACGGCCTGCAAACCAGTGTCATGCTCCGCCTCTGCTTGCTGATCATCCGAGGGCAATCCGGTTTCAGCCGCGCTGCTGCGGTGCCGGAAGGCTATCGGGGCTTCCGCTTCCAGAAGGGACGCGCCGTCCCCGGCCCCCGCCATCTCTGAAGGGCCGGTTGTGCCCTCAGCCAGGCTGCCGGACGCAGCCCCGGGTGTCGCCGCTGCAGGGTCGTCCTTTGCCGGATCATCAGTTGCCGGGGGGCTGTCAGGACCGTCCTCCTGCACCCGCAGCGCAGGCGTCAGGACCAGCCGGGCTGCAGGTTCAGGGGCCGCAGGCCCGCTACGGCTGTCATCACTCACCAAGCGGCGGATTGAGGACAATACATCTTCGATCTCAGCATGGGTAACTGGGTCGGACATTTTATTAACCACTCTTGCCTCTTGAAACAGAGTGTAGCGGCCTTCCCGTCACCGCACAACCGATAGGATGAATTGTCAGTTACGTCCCAAGGCCTTGAGCACCCGGTCCAGATCCTTGCCGCGCTTGCTGTATTGCGCAGGCGCACCCTTGACCAGATTGTAATAGAGCGTCGGGTCGTAAATCTCGACCGCCAGCCCAAGATGCTCGGCGGTGAGCAGCCCCTGCGCCTGCAACAGCTGATAAGCCGCAATTGCCTGGTCGGCGCGTGCATTCACTTCGCCTGTCTGAGCATCGAGATATTCTTGCTCAGCCTGCAGCACGTCCAGCGTCGTCCGTGCCCCCAGGGTGGCCTCTTCGCGGATGCCGTCAAAAGCAACCTTGGACGCGCGCACCCGTTCATTGGAGGACACCAGGGTCGCCCGCGCGGTTTCCACATTGAAAAACGCCGAGCTGACATTCTGGCGCACCGCGCGCTGGGTATTGATCAGGGCACCGCGTTCCGTGTCGGCACTGGCAATGGCCCGCCGCCGGGTCGCCGCGTTGCGGCCGCCGGCATAGAGATCTTGTGTCAGCGTCACCGAAGCCGAAGCATCCGAGTCGGTGCCGGTGCTGTCATTCAAGTCTTCGCTAAAGCCCGCAGTGGCCCGGAAGCTGACGCTTGGCCCCAGGGCTTTGGTCGCCGCCCGGATCAGAATATCGGCGGATTTGACCGAATGCTGCTGCGCCAGCAGGTCCGGCTGGTTGCGCGCCGCAATGGATTGCGCCCGGTCGATGGACACAGCCCGCGACGGCAGCCGGGGCTGGCCGGCAATCGCGCCCGGCGCGTGGCCGACAATTTGCAGATAGGTGGCGCGGGCCGTCAGCAGGTTCCCTTCGGCGCCCGTCAGGTTGGCGCGGGCCGCTGCCACCTGGCTTTCAGCCAAGGCGACGTCAGTGCGGGTCACTTCGCCCACTTCGAACCGGTCTTGCGCCGCTTTCAGTTCTTCCAGCAGCAGACGCAGGTTGTTGCGGCGCAGGGCGACATTTTCCTGCCCTTGCAGGACCCCCACATAGGCCTGAACGGCAGATATCAGCACCGATTGCTCAACACTCAGCAGTTGCTGGCGCGTCGCGAGCACCAGTTCCTGGGCTGCCTGTTTGCGCAATCGCGTTTCGCCGCCGTCATACAGCAGCTGGGTCAGCTGGATCTGGGTGCCGAGATCGTTGTTTGTGAACTCGTTGAAGTTGCCGAACTGGTTGACGCTGCGGGAATAGGTATGGCTGGCGGAAAGTGTCCATTGGATCAGCGGCCGCAGCCGGGACACGGCAATCGCCACATCCTCATCCGCGGCCCGCAGCAGCGCCCGGTTCTGTTCCAGCAGGCCGCTGGTCTTATAGGCGCCGATCATCGCGTCGGACAAGTTGTCCGCCGCGGCCTTCAGTGGCAGCAGCGCCGTGGCTGTCACGCCGCCAGCAAATACAAAAGCCTTAAACACACTCGCCGGAAATTTCATTCGCATCGGTTGCCTTATCTTTTGCCGCGCCGCCAGCCGCGGTGGTTTTTATCTGCACTCCGGGCGCTCCTTTGCGCGGCGCCCGGCCTCTTGTTCAGTCTAACGGCAGCGGCCCTTGGGACGCAATGCCGCGCCCTGCGGGTCAGAGCGCGAATTCACGCGCGGCTGCAAACCCCGGAAGCACCGGGGCGCTGGCATTGAAGGCAAACCGCCAGGAAATCCGGGCGCCGCTTTTATAGCCGATTTTCACCTCGCCAAGCGCGCCGGTCATCATCAGAGCCGCGATCCGGCCGCCGTCCTTAAGCTGGTCCAGCAAACCCGCAGGCAGCTCCTCGGCACCGCCCTCAACCAGGATCACGTCATAGGGGCCGTGTTCCGCCGCGCCCCCGGCCAGCAGGCCGGTATGCACGATTGCATTATCCGCGCCGGTTTCCGACAAAAGCTCCTGCGCGTCAGCGGCCATGTCCGCGTCTTCTTCGACGCCGATCACCATCTGCGCCACACGGGCTGCCACAGCGGTGGAATAGCCCAGCCCGCAGGCCACATCGAGCACCAGCTCGTCGTTCTGCAGATCCACCGCATCCAGCATCTTGGCCAGGGTGCGCGGCTCCATCAGCACCCGGGAGCCGCCCAGTTTCACGTTCTGATCCGCATAAGCCGCCTCGCGCTGCGAGTCCGGGACAAACTGTTCCCGCGGGACTTCCAGCATCGCCTCGATGATCGGGTATTTGGTGACATCCGACGGACGGATCTGGGTGTCCACCATCATGCGGCGGCGCTCAGTGAAATCTGGCATCTGCTAAACTCATTTGTTCAGTCGGTCAGGCAGGTTGTGACATATCCCGGCCGGCACGGCAACGGGGGCTTTTGCGCGAAGCCCTGAAGTAGTGCAGAGCTGCAGCAGGACAACGGCTGCGGTTCAGAACCGGCTTCAGCCAGCGGGGCGGCTGCCCCCTGGCTGATGCAGATCCCGGATCTGTCTGTGGATTTATAGGACGCCGCCGGGGCCAGCCTGGCGCAAACTGTCAGAGCGCGCAGGTTTTGCAAAAGGGCGACGCCGGGCGCTGGTCCAGCCAGTCATCGCTGATGTTGTCGCCGCAAATCCGGCAATAGCCGTAAGACCCTTCGCGCAGGCGGGCCAACGCGGCATCAATGCGGCGCAGCTCGTCCAGGCCAGACTTGGCGGGGACCGCAATGGATCCGGCGCCGGCATGGGCAGTACAGGCCTGCCGGACAGAGCCCATCTGCGCTGCGTCCGGCGCAAGACCGGCATTTGCCAGGGTGCCTGCCAGCTGCATCCGGCGCACCTCAAGCGTTTGTTTTCTGGTGGAAAAGTCCATAGTACATGCCCTCCAGCTCAAATTTCGCATAACTTGCCGCGGGGTCAAAGCTACAGCCTTGATCCAGGTCAAGTTACTCGCGATTTTCGGGGATTGCACTACCTTATAAGTTGCAATTTTTGGTAAACCGCATTGCAGGCACCGCCCTGCTCCCGGCAATACCGCTGGCCTGCGCCGGGGCGGCTTGCTAGATATCCCCGCAAAGAACCGGGCAGAGATAAGGAGCCTTAGACGATGAACAGGATTTTTGCGTGTGTGCTGATGCTGCTGGGGCTGGCCGCCTGCGAGACTACCAAGGGCGCGGGGCGCGACATCTCCAAAGCCGGCCAGGCGATCAGCGGCGCCGCGCAGGATGTGCAGGACGCGCTGTAAACCCGTCGGGTTTGTGACAGGACCGCCCGGCCCCGCGCCGGGCGTTTTGCTGTGCGGTCATTCGATCCCCAGCATCTCCTTGGCCTTGGCCAGGGTTGCCACCGACCCGTCATGGTCGCCGCCTTCATGCAGCACCTGGCCCTCGTCGCGCCAGTCATGAACCTGGTCCAGCTCGGCCTCGGAAAGGTCGGTTCCGGCAGCCAGCGCCGCGTCGATGGCAGCCATGTCGATGGGGCAATGGTTGGCAAAGGCCGGCGCCGCCAGCAGGCACAGCGCCGCGGCCAGGGCGGTGAGTTTCACTGTTTTGGGTGTCATAGTTTGAACGAACATGGGCCATCCTCCGAACGTTTGGCTGGGTGGAGGATAGCATTTTTGCGGCTGGTTTTCAGCCGCGGGGGTGGCCCGGGTGCGGAACCGGCGGAGGTTGGCGCACGGGCGTGGCGGGTTTTAGCCGGGGCGGTCAGGTTGCCTACTCACGCGGAGGGCAGCGTCCGGCCCGGCGGGGTGGGAAGCGAAGCGCCCGCGTCGCGCTGGAAGCACGCCTCCGGCATGACGGGGGCGGGACGGGCGCTGCCCGGTCCAGCGATCAGGTGATACACAGTGTCATTTAAACTGAAACAAATAAAAAGGGAGATCTTTTCAGACAGGAAAAAAGTTAACAACCACACCCGCCACAACGGAAACAACAAAGCCTGTCAAAATAGTTCCAACCCAAAATTGTCGAGCCTTTAGCGCTTTAACTTTTTCAGAAAGGAAAATTTCGACCTGATCTTCGTTAC
>NZ_JAKFZM010000093.1:0-5076 GCF_021654205.1 Leisingera sp. MMG026
GGCCGCTGCCGCTGCTCTGGCATTGCCAGGGCGGCGGGCGGGCGCGGGAGAGCTTCGCTTTCTAAAGGTGGTGCAGGCTTATTCTGCCTTCCACTTGGCGGCCAGATCGCGGGCGTTGCGGGCCAGCACCATGACGTCGATGCCGACCGCCAGAAACTGCGCGCCCATATCCGCATAGGCCTGGGTGGCCTCATCGGTGGTGCCGAGGATACCAGGCGCGATGCCTGCGGCCTTGATGCGGGTGATGGCATCGGCAATTGCCGCGCGCACCTCCGGATGGGCGGAGTTGCCCTGGTGGCCCATGTCGGTGGACAGATCCGCCGGGCCGATGAAGACGCCGTCGATGCCCTCGACCTGCAGGATCTCGTCCAGTGCTGCCATCCCGGCGCGGTTTTCCACCTGCACCAGCAGGCAGATCTCCTGGTCGGCGGTCTGCATGTATTGAGTGACCTTTCCGAACATGGTGGCTCGCGCCGCCGTGGCGCCGACGCCCCGCACGCCCTTGGGCGGGTAGTGGCAGGCGCGGACCAGTTCGCGGGCCTGCTCGGCGCTTTCGACGATCGGCACCAGCACGGTCTGGGCGCCTGCATCCAGCACCTGCTTGATCATCCAGGTCTCACCTACCGGCACCCGCACCACCGGGTGGCTGGGCGAGGCGGCCAGCGCGATCAGCTGGTCGCGTATCGAGCGGATGTCGTTGGGCGCGTGTTCGCCGTCGATCACCAGCCAGTCGAAGCCGCAGGTGCCCATGATCTCGGCAATCTGGCCGTCGGCAAAGCTCATCCAGCAGCCGATCTGGCGTTTACCCTGTGATAGAGCCTGTTTGAAGGTGTTCTTGGGTGCGGGCATGGGCGGGGCCTCCTGTCAGGCGAAGTTGATGGATACCGAGCCGAAGGGGCCGAAATCAGCAATGATTTCCGTACCCGGCGGGCATTCGATGGGGCGGATGAAAGAGCCTGACAGCACGATATCCCCGGCCTCGATCTGTTGTCCATTTTCCGCCATCCGCCGCGCCAGCCATAAGACCGAGGTGGCGGGATCATTCAGAACGCCGGCGCCAAGGCCGGTTTCCTCGACCGTGCCGTTGCGGGCGGCGATGGCACCAACCCAGCGCAGGTCGTGGCCGTCCACTGCGTGGCGCTCTGCCCCAAGCACGACGCCTGCATTGGCGGCGTTGTCGCTGATGGTGTCGGTGATGATGCGGGCCTGGCCGGTTGCCGGGTCCGCGCGCAGGATGCGGGTGTCGAGGATCTCCAGCGAGGGCGCTACATAGTCAGTCGCGGCCAGCACATCTGCGCGGGTGCAATCGGCGCCTGCGAGGGGGGATTTCATGACAAAGGCGATCTCCGCCTCCACCCGCGGCTGGATGAAGCGACCTGCGGGAATTGTGCTGCCATTGGTGAACGCCATGTCATCAAGCAGCACACCGCTGTCCGGCGTTTTGATGTTCAGCGCCTGCTGCATGGCGCGGCTGGTGAGGCCGATTTTCCAGCCGACTTTCTTGCGGCCGGAGGCCAGTTTTTGCCGTAATAGAGCCTGTTGCACAGCATAAGCATCGTCCAGCGTCATGCCGGGATAGGCGAGCGAAAGCAGGCCGCATTGCTGGCCGGTTTGCTCGGCTTTTAGCAGGGCTTTGGCGGCTTCCTGATGCTGCTCGGGGGTCATGTTTCGGCCTCGCCGAACTCATCCGCGACAGTGTTGCGCAAGGTTCCGATGCCCTCGACCTCAACCTGGACCACGTCGCCGGGCACTAGGTATTTTGGCGGGTCGAAGCGGGCGCCTGCGCCGGTGGGGGTGCCGGTAATGATCACGTCGCCGGGCTGCAGGGTGGTGAAGGTGGAGATATAAGCGATCTCCTCGCGGATCGGGAACATCATCCGGCTCAGGGTGTCATCCTGGCGAATCTCGCCGTTCACGCGGGTGATGATGCGGGCCTCATCCAGCTGGGCGGCATCGGTGAAGGGCACCAGCCACGGCCCGATAGAGCCGGAATTGTCCCAGTTCTTGCCTTGCGTCACGTTGAACTTGGCGTGGCGCACCCAGTCGCGGATGGTGCCCTCATTCGCCAGCGTCAGCGCTGCGATGTGATCATAGGCGTCGTCCGGTTGGATCCGGCGGCCGGGTTTGCCGATCACCACGGCGACCTCGCCCTCATAATCCAGCGTATGGTTTTCCGGCGGGCGGATCAGCGGGCGTTCCGCCCCGGTGAAGGAGCGCGGGAAGCGGGGGAACAGGGACATGTGCTTGGGCTGGGATGAACCGTCCTTGTATTCCGCGTTGCGGTTCGGGAAGTTGACGCCAACGCAGATGATCTTTTCCGGGTTGGGGATCGGGATGTCATAGGTGAAATCCGTGTGGGTGGCGGGCTTGCCTGCGGCGGCCTCTGCCAGCACGGGCAGGCCGTTTGACGAAATCACCTCCCGCAGGGTGGGCCACTCGGGGAACTGCGGAGACAGGGCGATCATGCCGGTATCTGTCACCGCGCCATAGAAAGTCTCTCCATTGGCGGAGTAGGTGGCAAAGCGCGTCACTGCAGGCTCCTTGCGATTTCGGTGATAACATCGAAGGCCATCATCACGTCTGCTTTGGTGGTCTCAAACTGGCCCGCCTGGAAGCGGATCACCAGCTGACCGTCGAGGCGGGTCTGGGTCAGGTAGATGCGGCCGTCGTCGTTGATTGCGTTGACTAACGCGAGGTTCAGGTCGTCCAGATCCGTGGCGCCTTCGGGCGCGTATCGGAAGGACCAGAGCGACCACATTGGCGGGGTGGTGATCTCAAAATCAGGCTCTGGCTTCAGCTTGTCGTGCAATTGGGTCGACCAATTGATGTGGTTGCGCAGGCGCTGGCGTAGGCCCTCCAGCCCGTAAGTGCGGATCAGGAACCAGATCTTGAGCGCGCGGAAGCGGCGCCCCAGCGGCACCGACCATTCGGAATAGTTGATGATGCCGTCGTGGTCGTGGGTCTTGAGATATTCCGGGCTGATCGCGAGGGTCTGCACCAGGTCATCCGGGTTCTTCAGGAAATGGGCGGAGCAGTCGAATTGCACGCCCAGCCATTTGTGCGGGTTGAAGACGATACTGTCGGCGCGTTCGACGCCGGGCCAGTAGTGGCGGTATTCCGGGCAGATCATGGCGGAGCCGGCCCAGGCGGCGTCGACATGGGTGTAGAGGCTGTATTTTTGGGCTACATCCAGCACCTTGTCGACAGGGTCAGTGGCGCCAACGCCGGTGCCGCCAACGCAGAGGATGACGCCGGCGGGCTGGTGGCCTGCGGCGAGGTCGGCCTGGATGGCGGCCTCCAGCGCGTCCGGGGCCATGCCGCGCCAGTCGCCCTTGACGGGGACGCGGATCAGGTTCTGTTGACCTATGCCTGCGACCCAGACGGCGCGGTCGATGGAGGTGTGGACCTCCGACGAGCAGTAGATGCGCAGCACTTTCTGACCGAACAGGCCCTGGCTGTTGCCCTGCCAGTTCAGCGCTTTTTCCCGCATGGTCAAGACGGCGGCGAGGGTGGCGGAGGAGGCGGAGTCCTGGATAACGCCCTGGAACTGGTCCGGCAGGTCCAGCGCTTGGCGCAGCCAGTCCATCATCCGGGTTTCCATTTCGGTCGCTGCCGGAGAGGTCTGCCACAGCATGCATTGCGGCGCGATGGCGGAGGCAAGGAATTCGGCCAGTACCGAAGGCGCGGCGGCGTTGGAGGTGAAATAGGCAAAGAAGCGGGGGTGCTGCCAATGGGTGATGCCGGGCATCACGATTTCTTCAAAATCGCGAAAGATCGCCTCCATCCCTTCGCCATCCTCAGGCGGGGTTTGGGGCAGGGCATTCAGCACCTCGCCTGGCGCTGTCTTGGCGCGAACCGGACGGTCGCCGACGGTCAGGTGGTAGTCCTGCGTCCAATCCGCGACCTTGCGGCCCCATTCGGAGAATTCATCCCATTTCATTTTTCTTACCTTGTTCTTATGGGAGTGTGCCCGGCTAGGGGCCGGGCGCGATCCTTTTCATCAGGGTGCAATAATCGGCTGGGCATTCAAGGCGCTGGGTTTCGGGGTGGTGCCTTCGAAGACGGAGCCTTCCTCAAACCAGCTGCGCGGCGCCGGGGCGCCCCAGAGGGTCTGGCGCTGGGGATCGGTGAGCGACCATTTGATCGGCTCCAGGTCCGGATCGACGGTCTGGTAATCGGAGCAGTAGATCTCGATCCGGTGGCCGTCGGGGTCGCGCACATAAAGGAAGAAGGCGTTGGAGATGCCGTGGCGGCCGGGGCCGCGCTCAATGTTTTCCACATAGCCGGTGGTCGACATCAGGTCGAGCAGGTCGATGATATTCAAGGGGTTCGGTACCCAGAAGGCGGTGTGGTGCAGACGGGGGCCAAGGCCATTGGTGAAGGCGACGTCATGCACGCCGCCCTTGCGGTGCATCCAGGCGGCCCAGATCTTGCCGCTGTCGTCATCCTCGGTGAACTCAGTCACGCGGAAACCCATCTCGTTATAGAAGGCGACGGAGGCATCCACATCCGCTGAGAACATGTTGAAATGGTCGATGCGGAGCGGTTTTACCCCGTTGTAGAGCCTGTATTGCTGATGGATCGGCTCCAGGCGATCCATTTTGACATAGAACTCCAGCGGGATGCCCCAAGGATCGCGGGTACGCAAAGTGCGGCCCATATGGGGGCGGTCCACCCACTCAACCGGCAGGTCCTTGGAGGCGAAGAATTCGGCTGCTTTATCCAGGTCCGGTTCGTCATAGAGCTTGAAGCCCAAAACGCCCACGGAGGCCGCGTCTGCCTTGACCAGCACGATGCAGTGGTGGCCGCGTTCCTCCATCGCACGCAAGTAGATGCGGCTGTCGTCCTCATGCGTTACCTGCAGGCCGAGCGTGTCCACATAGAAGGCGCGGGAGGCGGCGGGGTCGGTGACGGCATATTCCACATGGGACAGCCGCACGATGTTGAAGGGCGGATAGAGGTTCGGGGCGGGGACGGGCATGTTTTGAACCTTTCACTTGCAGTAGCGGGCGGGAGCGAGGGGCCGGCCCCGGTCTCTTATAAACAAATACCACCCCACCAGAACCACTCCTCAAA
>NZ_JAKFZM010000094.1:0-5009 GCF_021654205.1 Leisingera sp. MMG026
CTACCTGAAAGGACTCTGATGATGTGACCGCCCCCCGACGGCCTCACTGTGCCAAAGTGGGTCTGCAACGATCCACAAAGGAGAGCGGTCATGTCAGAGATTATCACGGTCCGGCTCGATCTGGCGAAGAATGTGTTTCAGGTGCATGGAGCTGACGGCATGGGCCGAGCAGTTCTGCGCAAGAAATTGCGGCGTGCGCAGGTCTTGGATTTTTTTGGCCAGCTGCCCCCTTGCCTCGTTGCCATGGAGGCGTGCGGCGGTGCGCATTTGCCGGGCTGCGGTTCTTTTTTGAAACGACATGCCAGCGCCCGGAGATGAAGCAATGCCTGCACTACCGCACAGAGCCAAGGAAGCTGCCGGTCGTATTCAGCGCCGAAGAGGTGTTCGGGCTGCTGAAGGCCGCGCCCGGCCCGGGGCTGAAGTACCGCGCTGCACTCAGCATTTCCTATGGCACCGGGCTCCGGGCGCCGGAGGTCTGCAATCTCAAGGTCACCGATATTGGCAGCGGCCGGATGCTGATCCATGCCGAGCGCGGAAAGGGCGGCAAGGATCGCAAGGTAATGCTGTCGCCTGACCTTTTGGCGCTTCTGCGCGACTATTGGCGCGAGGCGCGGCCGGATGACTGGCTCTTTCCAGGCAAGCCCCGGATCAATCCGCTCTCACACCGGCTACTCCATCGCGCCTTCAGCGCGGCCAAGCATCTGGCGGGGATCAAGAAGCCGGGGAGCACGCTGCATATTTTGCGCCACAGCTTCGCAACCCACCTGCTAGAAGACGGAACAGATGTGCGGGTCATTCAAGTTCTGCTTGGGCACGCCAAGCTGAGCACGACGGCGCAATACACCCATGCCGCGACCAAGCTGATCCGCGGCACCGACAGCCCCTACGGGTTGCTGGTGCAGCTCCGGGACCGAAGGTCGGAGTGACGCGCGCGGGCAGTGCCGCGCCCGAAGCTGGAGCTTGCTGGCATCTTTCGAACCCACGGTCCTGCCTACCGGCGGGCCAATGCCGGGCATCTGAACCTGGCGCAGTTGAAGGCCATGTCAGCGATTGAAGCCTGCCGAACGGGGGCGCTCGGCGGGCATGTGGCGGCCTGCGCGGAGGACCTGCTGCCCGTGGAGTACTTCCACGTGGTCTTCACACTACCGGCAGGGATGGCGCGGATTGCTCTATGGAACAAGCGGGCGCTCTATAGCCTGTTGTTCAAAGCGTCCGCTCAAACGGTCATGACAATCGCCGCCGATCCCAAGCGCCCCGGCGCCCGTGCCGGCTTGACCAGCGTGCTGCACACATCGCACCAGAGGTGCGTTTCCTAAAAAATGAGGCGCGCCTTTGGCGCGACGGGCTAGGCTCTGACCCATCATCCCCTCATCCACATGATCGTCCCGGGTGGCGGCCTGTCGCCGGACGGCACAAGGTGGGTCGTGTGCAAGCCAGGGTTCTTTCTGCATGTACGCGTGCTGTCGCGGCTGTTCCGGCGGTTGTTTCTGGACGGGCTGATGGTTCTGCACGGTGCCGGGCACTTGAGACTCTTCGGAGATCTTGCGGGATTGGCAGACGCACCCGCCTTCGCTGAATGGCCGGCCCCGCTGCGCAAGATCGACTGGGTTGTTTATGCCAAACCGCTCTTCGGTGGTCCGGAGGCGGTGCTTGCCTATTTGAGCCGGTACACACACCGCGTGGCGATCTCAAACCATCGCCTGGTCAGCGCTGACGCCGGCACCGTAGCGTTCCGCTGGAAGGATTACCGGATCAAGCGCGGGGACCGGATGAAGGTGATGCGACTTGCAACCGACGAGTTCATCCGCCGCTTTCTGATCCATGTCCCCCCCCCGACCGGTTCCACCGCATCCGACACTATGGCTTCCTCGCGGGCAGTGGTCGCAAAGAGAAAGTCGCCCGGGTCCGCGCGGTTCTCGGAACGGCGGGCTCTGGCGAACCGGACCAGCCAGAAGCCGACCTCAAAGAACCCCTGACCCTGCGCAAACCATGCCTCGATTGCGGCGGACCCATGCGCATCATCGAAACCTTCCGGCGCGGCGAGGTTCCGCGATCCCGGGCACCACCAAGATTGCAGGCCGCATGATGAAAAGCCCGTCTCACAACCACTCTGAGATCAGAAACTTCCCATGCTGGTCAACGGTGCGCTTTGGCCTACGCTCGTGCTCGCAGCTCAAGACGAGGAAAACCGCCCCGGTAAGACCCGCGAAGTTTCCAGACACTGCCCCAAAGGCCGTGCCGCCAATCGCCCAAGCTCAGCAAACCCCGCGAAAATTCCACCAATATCCATGGCGGATGCCTGCGCTTTCCCCATAGCGCAGCACACACATCCCGCGGCTTCCACCTTGTCAGATTTGTCAACGCGGGCCACCCCGCCAAGCCCAACCTAACCAACTGGCCCGCATCGAAAAATCTTAGACAAAGCACTTTCGCTGCGGGTGTGCCAATGGCGTCAGCGGAGGATCCGGACCGCACCACATTTTACTATTTGTCTCTCAGGGTCTAAAAGCAACAAACCGTCTGGCGAGTGACGTCCACCAAACTTTAATGAAGGCGTCCCCATGACCACCAAGACAAAGCTGCACCCCCGCAATCAACACTCACGAGGCTACGATTTCGAGATCTTGATGGCGCAGACACCTGAGCTTGAGGCCTTCATGATCCAAAGCCCAGCCGGTCAGGCGACGATTGATTTTCAAGACGTGCAGGCCGTCCGTATGCTTAATCGGGCGTTGCTAAAGGCGCATTACGATATTGATTTTTGGGATATTCCCGCCGGTTATTTATGCCCACCAATCCCCGGCCGAGTCGACTACATCCACTATCTCGCGGACCTGCTTGCTGGCAGCAACAACCAAGAAATTCCACGTGGCCGTCATATCAAAGCGTTGGACATCGGCACGGGAGCAAGCTTGGTGTACCCCCTTACGGGCCAGAGCGAATACGGCTGGCAATTTACTGGCGTCGATATCGACGCGGGCGCGATCAGATCGGCAAGACACATATGTAAATTCAACAAGTTGGCAATTACCCTTAGGCGACAAAGCAAACCTGAGAATATCTTTCGCGGTGTGATCCAGCCCAACGATGTTTTTCACGTAACCATGTGCAATCCGCCATTCCATGGGTCTATCGAGAAAGCGAAAAAGGGTACCCAACGCAAGTGGGCGAACCTTGGCAAGGGGCGTTCAGCAAAACTCAACTTTGGTGGCCAAAACGCGGAACTTTGGTGCCCTGGTGGGGAGATAAAGTTTCTCGCCCGCATGGTTGAACAGAGCATGGAGTTCGCCGATCAGTGTCTGTGGTTTACTTCGTTGGTGTCGAAAAAGGATAACCTCCAGCCCCTCAGCCGAATTATAGGAAAAACCAGGGTTGCTGATTGCAAAGTCGTCGAAATGGCACAAGGGCAAAAAACCAGTCGCTTTATTGCGTGGACTTACATGAAGAAAAATCGCCGCTCCTCCTTTGTCAAGAAAGCTCGGACATAGGAGCGCTTTGTTGACGTTCTGTACTGCAGATAATGTCTGCTTCGGTGAAGCGGCATCGCAGCATTCCAGGACACCGTGGATGACCGTTTTGGGCCGCAACCGCGGTAAAAAAGGGTAGGAACACTGACCGGGCGTGCCACCTCTCTCGCCCCCATCTTGGCGCACTTTGTTGTTTTCGGCCTCCATATTGACTTCCCAAGGGTGACCGGACGGGGTAAGCAGCCCGATCCTTGGAAGGATTGGGAAGATCATGGCGCAAAATTCCACCATCTACAAAGTGGAGCTGTCGGTCTCGGACATGGATCGCCACTACTACGAGACTCATAAGCTAACCGTGGCCAAGCATCCCTCGGAGACCGACGAGCGGCTGATGGTACGCATCGTCGCCTTTGCTCTGAATGCCCATGAGCATTTGGAGCTGACCAAAGGACTGTCTACGGATGACGAGCCCGACATTTGGCAGAAGAGCCTGAGCGGCGAGATCGAGGTATGGGTGGCCCTCGGGCTTCCGAGCGAGAAGGTTATACGGAAATCCTGCAGCAAAGCCGCAAAAGTGATTGTCTACCCCTATGGCGGTCGTACTGCCGAAGTGTGGTGGGACAAGGTTAAGAACAGCACCACCCGTTTCGACAACCTGCGAGTGATCAATTTCCCGGAGTCCGACACTGCTGCACTGGCCAAGCTGGCCAGCCGCGCGATGAAGCTCCAGGTCAATGTCCAGGACGGCGACGTGATGGTCAGCCTTGATGAGAGCGTCGTCTACGTTGCGCCAGTCACATGGAAGGGCGCGGCCTAGCTTGCTATAGCCCGCTGCCAGGCCAAGTCGCCCAAGATGCTCCAGAACGCAAATGCCCGCATTCCGCAAGCTGTCCTGCAGTGCTGATCGCTGTCGTCAACGGCAGCTCCGGGCCGTTCGTCTACTGCTTAAACGGGACGACGTTTGAACCACCGCTGGCAAAAGCGACTGCGCCTTCACTGCGAATGGTGCTGATTGCCTCTTCGAATACTGCTCGGTCGTCTTCCAAGCGATCGTCCCAGACAATGGATGTCCCGTCTCCGGTCACAACTTCCAGTGACCAACCGTCCCCGCCTTCGAGTTTGTAGATGTCCACCTTGAATGGCACCCCATGCTCAACGATGCGCTGGAAATGACAAGGTTGGGTTCGCGTTCCATCTGAATACCTCTTTGATCTGCGGTAGATGATAGAAGCACTGATCACGGAAGCCAATGTCCGCAAAGCGGGATGCGGTCGCAGCATCTTGAGCAATCAACGAAAGGCCGCTCTGGGCCGGTCAGGTTCCGAAGGGTAACCACAGTTCGCAACTTTGCAGCGGCAGCTTCCTGCGCTCCGCTGCCCCGGTGCATCCCGCAGCATCACATGAGGCAGCTTAGCCCTGCTGAGTGTCTGCTTCCGGGAAGGTGACCATAGAATTTCACACCGGCAGCATTCTTGGCGCGGTACCCTTGTCTACGGCCGCTTTGGGCTGGGTGCAGCCGATCCGCCCCATGCGGTCCGATCC
>NZ_JAKFZM010000095.1:0-4793 GCF_021654205.1 Leisingera sp. MMG026
CTTTTTTGACGTTTGCATGACTTTTTGCAAAACACTCGTTAAGTACTAATTCTTTCAATGACTTACGCGATTCAAAAAGATGGCCGGCCTGCGATTTTCCGGCAATCGGCCGGGCCTTGGCACGACAGGCGCGATGGCTTGAGGATTACCTCCCGCTAGATGTTGGGGTTTCGAAGCAAAGGCACACAAGAGGGGCAGAGTTCCGCGAGTCGCCTCCGGCAGTTTCCCTTCAAATCAGGCATCCGATTCCATGGATTTTCCCCGAAAATCCCCCAAACCGCCCTAGCGCCAGGCGATCCTCCCGGCTGAGGCACCAAGAACACCTCGCCAGCGGTGCTTAGCCCCTGCGCCCGGTGAATTGATGGATCATGATCCCGCCCTCCGTCAGGCTGGTGCGGACCGATTGTGCCAGCTGCACCGCTTCCACCGTATCCCCATGCAGGCAGATGGTATCGATTGAGGCGGGAATGCGCTTGCCGCTTTCGGTGATGATGGCGCCCTCTTCCACCATTTGCAGAATGCGCGGACCGGCCAGGGCCGGGTCATGAATGACAGCGCCCGGCAAAGACCGGTCGACCAGCGTGCCGTCATCATTATAGGCACGGTCAGCAAAGATCTCACCGCACCAGTTGCAGCCCAGGCCGCGCACCGCCTCTTCCATGGCCGTGGCCGCCAGCACCATGATGATGATGTCCGGATCCACCTCCAGCGCCGCCTCGTAGCAGGCCCGCGCCAGCGCGTGATCGGTGCAGGCCATGTTGGACAGGGCCCCGTGCAGTTTCAGGTGGCGCACCTGGGTTCCGGCCGCCCGTGCCATGCCCTGCGCTGCGCCCAGCTGGTAGCGGATCATATTGGCCAGTGTGCCATGCGGCACATGCATCTTGCGCCGCCCGAAGCCCTGCAAGTCCAGGAACCCGGGATGGGCGCCGATCCCGACGCCGTTGTCATGCGCCAGCGCCATGGTCCGGGCCATCACATCCGGATCGCCCGCATGAAAGCCGCAAGCAATATTGGCCGAGGAGACGATGTCCAGCAGCGCCGCGTCATCCCCCATGGTCCAGGGGCCGAAGCTTTCACCCATGTCGGCGTTCAGGTCGACGGTCTTGGTCATGCGGTCTCTCCCGTTGCAAATGGGTCCGCCTCCGCAGAGACCGCCCCGCTGATCAATTGATAGGATAACAGGTCCCGGAGCGCAGCCGGATCGCGTACCAGCGGGCGGCAAGCTGCGGGCAGCCCCTTTAAAACCGTCTCAAACCTGGCCTGAATGTCCAAAGCCTGTTCCAGGCCGGTCCAGCAGAAGCGGAGCGCAGCGCCGCCCTGCGCCTGCGCCACCTTGGGGAGATCGCATGGCAGAACGGTGCCGATCCGCGGGTAACCGCCAGTTGTCTGGCATTCGCGCAGCAGCACGAAAGGCTTACCATCGCCGGTCATCTGCACATCCCCCGGCAGGATCACTTCGGACAGGATATTGAGCTGGCCATCAGCGGCAAAGCCTTCGCCCTCCGAGACCATTTCCACCCCCATCCGGTTGGCACGGCTGCCGCGCCGGAAAGCCGTGGCTGCAAACCGGACACGGACCGCCTCGGGAAACAGGCTGCTTTGGAAACTTTCGACAATACGCAATTCACCGCCCTGAAAACGGTCCTCGGCGGCCAGTACCAGACCTGTTTCATTATTCCGGTCTGAACCGGCAGGCAGCAGGTCTCCGGCTTCGGCCGCCCGCCCCAGCCCCGCCATCAGATGCACAGCGCGGGAGCCAAGCAGCGGCTCCGTGGCAATACCGCCGCCAAGATGCAGGTATCCATAGACGCCGCGGCGGGCGGCACCGATTGACAGACGCTGGCCCGCCTCCATCCGGTGCGACGCATTCCAGGCCAGCGGTTCACCCTCCAGCACTGCCGCCATCGGCGCGCCGGTCAGGGCAATGCGCAGGGGGCCGGTTGCTTCGAACTCGCCGCCCATGCCACCCATTTCCAAGGCTGCCAATCCGGAATCCTGCCGCAGCAGCGCAGCCCCCTCGGCCAATGCCAGCGGGTCAGCAGCGCCGCCTTGGGACACCCCCTGCCCCAGTAAACCGGGCCGCCCCAAATCCTGGACCGAAGCTGCCGGTCCGATCCGCAGTATCTTGAGGCCGCTCATGCTGCGATCTCCGAGACGACGGCGCCGCCAAGCAGCGGGTCATCCTGACAGTGTTTCAGGAAGTCCGGTTTGGAGACCGGCTCAAACTGCATCTCATCACCCGGGCGCAGAACAAAAGGCTGCGCTGCCCCCGGCTGGAACAGGGTCAGCCCGGTCTGACCCACATGGCGCCAGCCGGTTGGTGCCGGATTGGAGAACAAGACGAACTGGCTGATCGCCTGCACCAGCGCGCCGCGCGGCACCAACGGTGTCAGCTCCGTCTGCCGTGGCAGGTTCCATTCCGGCCCCAAAGACCCAAGGTAGGGCTGGCCGGGGGCAAAGCCGATGGTCAGCACCCGCACCTGTGCAGCACCCAGGCTTTCGATGGCCTGTGCCTCGCTCATCCCCGCGGCATCGGCTGCTTCTCCCAGCTGGGGTGCCAGATCGGTGCCGTATACTGTGGGCACCCGCCAGAACCGGCGCCCGGGCGGCAGCGGCGCCTGCAGCCAGTTTTGGGCGGTCAGAAGGGTCTGCAAAGCAGCCTCCAGCGCCTCATGCCGCAGTTCTGCAGGATCAAAACGGACAAAGACCGAGGCCAAAGAGGCCATGGTCTCTACAACCCCTTCAAGCGGCAGTGCTTCCACCGCACTGCCAAAAGCCAGCGCGGCGCGGTTCGAGGCCTCGCTAAGGCTGCTGTCAAAGCTCACCAGCATGCCGTTCTGCCCGGCCCGCCGGACCAGCGGATAGGCTGGTGCGTCCTGGCTGTTCATGTTTTCACCCCGTCATTTTTGCGCGCAAGCGTTGCGGTGCAAACAGAGAGTGTCAACATGTCAATTCATAGAAAGCCTTGCCGCTGCCACAGGCAAGAACCGCAAGCCGGCTTCAGAAATCATCCCACCCTTGCGCCGCAGGCAGCGCATCTGCATCCAAACCGCCGGCGCCTTGTGCCGCCGGGGCTGCTGTCGGCGCTGCTGCCGCCGGGCGCTGGAAAGCCACCACATCCGCAACCGGGGCGGGGGCCGGGTTGCCTGCGGAGCTGAACTTCGACACTTCGCGGGTCAGCTGGCTGGCGTCCGCGGACAGCAACTGGCTGGCGGCCGAGGTTTCCTCAACCATCGCCGCATTCTGCTGGGTCACCTGATCCAGCTGTGAAACACCAAGGTTGATCTCGCTCAGCGACGTAGCCTGTTCCTTGGCGCCAGTGGCAATCCCGCTGATGTGGGTGGAAATATGCCCCACACTGTCAATGATCTGCTTAAGCTCAATTCCGGTTCTGCCAACCAGATCCACACCGCTGGCCACCTGCTGTTTGCTTTGACCGATAAGCTGTTTGATTTCGCCGGCCGCCCCAGCAGACCTTTGCGCCAGCGCCCGCACTTCTGAGGCAACAACCGCAAAGCCACGGCCTGCTTCCCCCGCCCGGGCGGCCTCGACCCCGGCATTCAGCGCCAGCAAGTTGGTCTGAAAGGCAATATCGTCAATCATCCCGATGATCTTGGCGATTTCCTCAGAGGAACTCTCGATCTGCGACATCGCCGCAACAGCATCCGAGACAACCTGGCCGCTGCGTTCCGCGGCAGTCTGGGCCTCGCTGACGATGCCTTCCACCTTCTCTGCACCTTCCGCCGAGGAATGCACCGTGCCGGTCAGCTCCTCGATGGCCGCTGCGGTTTGCTCCAGCGTTGCAGCCTGGCTCTCGGTACGCTGAGACAGGTCGCTGGCTGATTTGGAGATTTCATCCGCTGTGCGTCCGACAGCTTCGGATACTTGCGTCACCGCGCCCATCGCTGTGCCAAGCTGCTCCGCCGAGCGGTTGAACGCCTCGCCCAGTGCGGCAATGTCCACCTGATCGGACAGTTTGACCCGGAAGCCCAGATCCCCTTGGCTCATCGCGTCCAGCCCCTTGGCGATTTCCTGCAGCCCAAGACGGCGCACCGTTACATCAGTGGCCACTTTGACAACCCTTTCCACTGTGCCATCCGCGTTTTCAACCGGAGCATAGGTCGCCTGGATCCAAATGGTGGCGCCGTCTTTGGTCACCCGCGGGAACTGATCCGTGAACACACGGCCAGCGGCCAGGTCTTTCCAGAATGACTTATATTCCGCACCCGCGGCAATTTCAGGCGCCACAAACATCGAATGATGCCGGCCCGTGATTTCTTCCAGCCGGTATCCCAAAGCAGCAAGAAAATTGCCGTTTGCGGTCAGAATTGTACCGTCCGGTTTAAATTGGATTGTCGCCTGGGTGCGATCGACCATACCGGCAATAATCCTGGCACCGCTATCCTGCTCTGCGGGCCTGGACGCTTTGAATTTGAAAAACAATGAATTTCTCCGCGCGTTCCTGATTCTCGATGGCTCGCGCCGAAAGTACCGTGAAACCAACAGAAAATTCTTAACGTCCCTGGATACATGCGCCTAGGTGATCAGCCCCGGCATCTGGCGGATCGGATCCGCAATGATGGCAAAACCAATAAACAGCGGAATGAGCGCTGTCAGAACGGCCTCACCCAAAGTGAGTGCCCAAGTCAGCGCGATAGGGGCGACGGCGAATGAGGTATCCCGCACCTGAGAAGCTGGAGATCATCCGGCTGGTGGAAGGGTCGCACCTGCCGGCCAGTCGCACGCTGGACAAGCCCGGCATCCCCAGGCCGGCGCGGGTCTGGAACCGCATC
>NZ_JAKFZM010000096.1:0-4492 GCF_021654205.1 Leisingera sp. MMG026
CCCGCCGCGTGCAGCGCAGCCGTAGCGACGAACTTCATCGTGGCGGGCGAAGGCACTTTGAGACTGATCATCTCATTCACGCCGTCCGGGTCGTCATACACCAATCTTTTCCGATAGCGTCGCCTCAGCTCCTGAATGGCCGTCGTCTTGCCGGCCCCTGAGCGACCGACGAGGACGATGCCTCTGAGGTCCGATACAATGCCCTCGGCGAGGTCCGCGCGCCTCTGTTCGAGCAACTGGTCGAAATACTCATCGAGGCGATCGTAGGCCATGGTCGGAACATACGCGCCCCGAATGTCCTGAATGATCTGCCGGACTTCAGGATTACTCTTGTTCGTCTTCATCACTGAATCTCCATTCGGTTTCGGGATCATTGGGCAGCGAGAACTGGTCGGAAGGGTCGTTGACCGGGGGCACCCCCTCGATGATCGCTCCCTTTGACGCAGCAATGTCGGAGAGCGAGCCGGTCAGGCTTGCCGTCCCCGCGGCTGCTGGTTTCTCGACGACCTCGCCGGGGACGACCCCGAAACTCAGGCCGTAAAAGCTTTCGTGCTCCGCCCTGCGAATATCTTTTGCGGACACAGTCAGTGGGCCAATCTGGCGCCTCGCGCGTTGGTGGTTGTCGATCTGCTTGATGCGCTCGAGGGCCGCATCAACGACTTCGATATGGAGGCGTGCAGCAGCCTTGTTCGACCGTCGCAACTCCCGGATGGCCGCGTCCCAGACGGCGAGCGAAGTCCCACGCGCATTCGGCAAGCCCGCCGGAATCGTGTGCCATGCCTCATCGAACCAGGCAGAGACGTACCCCATGTCCTCCGGATCAATGCGAAGATCGATTTTCTGCGCACCCCGCCGCTGGAAAAAAGCGGCGAGCTTACGGCTCGTATAGGCGATGCCGCAGACGAGAACGCCGTGACGACCAAGTTGACGCTTCTGCGGGATGCCGAGGAAATGGCGGAGAACATGAGGTGACCTGGCCGGGCTGTATCCGTAGTGCCCCATCAACCGGTCCCAGGTATCTGCAGGTGTCGCGTAATCCAGCCCACGATGCGACCGGTGGTGGTAGGCATCTACAACGAAGCAGACCAGCACCTCTACGATGCTGTCCGCGGTATGAACCACGTACTTGTCCGACGGATAGTCGCCGCGTTCCTGCGGATTGCTAAACGTTCTGCCGGTCAGAAACTGCATGAGCCCGGTGCCGAATGTCCGAAAGAGGCGCTCAACGCGTCCCCGCAGCTTGGGCACGCCTGCTGGCAGCACTTCATATGCAATCCCGAGGTCTGTGAGCGCGGCTTTGAAGTCCGCGTTGACGAACGAACCTCCGTTATCCACGGCCACGCAGAAAATGTGGCCGTGCTGGCTCCACTGCTTCTTGCACCCGAGCTGTTTCGATATCTCGCTTTTGTTCCGCATAGCCAACCATAGGGTCGCCAATGCCGTCTCGACGTCAGACTCCGTTCTGCTCATCTTTATGGCCAAGATCACCCTCGTCGCCGCGTCGATTGCGACGCAAATCCAGAAACGCCCTTTACGAAGTTCGTCGAACTTCTGGTCGCTTACGTCGACGCCAGCGTCCTCCAGCACGGCGATGAGGTCGATCAGCCACTCATCCATTTCGATACGCTGCAAGGGCGCTTCGATCTCAAGACCCTGACCGTAAGGTCCCAGCTTGTTCTTGGCCGCGGCCACCCCTTCTCGGGCCGCGCAGGTTTCAAACTGGTGCAGCTCTTCTATGCGGCGATAAACGGTCCTCGTGGACACTTCGCGTTCTGGGAGCAGATCATTGAGTACGAGTGATTTGCTCAGCTCACGAATGGCACGATTTGCCTCGTCGGCCACGTGACGAACATTGACCTGGTTGGGGTGCAGATATGTTTTGATCGCCGTCTGCAGGACATTCTCAACCTGAGAGGAGATCCGCTTGGCATTGCCACCGTTGAACCGGCTTTTCTTGACGAAACACATGGGGTCACGTGTTTTCTGCCATTCTCGCACCCAAGCCATGAGGGCTGTCCGCCCTGGATGCTTCATGGATAGGAGCTTTCCCAGCTCCGCCCCATCCCCACCAAGGCGTATTTGCTCCAATATTTTGGCCTCGACACGTTTCCCCAACTCAGAGAGAAATGCGACGCACGGGTCATTGGAACGGTTTACTTCGCCATTCGCCTCCGCTTCGAGAAAGCACTCAACGTAAAGCTGCTTGCGGAAAACCTGAGCCTTCTCGGCTGCTCCCATCCCGCTGATAAGCGAGCTGCCCGCCAAGGCTCGGCGGGCAGCTTGCGCACCGGAAAAATAACCGTACTCGATGGTAGCCTTGCACTCATCGAGCATGCGCTTGATGTCGGCATGACTGAAGCAGAGCAGGTCCGAGCTGCCATCCAAAGGACGCAGCTCCAAAGTGCTATCCGAGACGGCGCTGACCACATGGACGGTGCCGCCCGCGACCAGCGCATCTGATTTGCTGATACGTAACCTGACCGCCATCAATGCACCTGCGGCATCGAGAGCATACTGGCCTCGGTCACGGGGAAGGACAGGTTCGTCATGACAATTCCGTCGAAGATCGCTTTGAAGCCTGCGCGGAATGCCCTCCCCTGCAGACCGGTCGCGGCAACAACCTGCCCCAGAGACATTTCGCAGTTCATTCCTCGGAATACCTGCTGAACCGCCGCATCTGCTTCGGCATCCTCAACCTGACGGAACATATGAAGCAATTCCGCATTGCGCACTTCCGCTGCGGAGAAGCTACTGTCCGTGACGAGCAGCAAGTCGTCCGCGAATTGCTTCGCGGTCTGCGCCTTGATCAGCGTGAACTCGCGGTCGAAGCCATTTCGTTCGACCAGCCTATCCGGCTTGACGGCAATCGCGATCCTTTTGCCATCGTCCAACGTGGCCAGGAAGTCGAAGGTGTGAGGCTTCAGCTTCCCAT
Organism: Leisingera sp. MMG026; assembly: GCF_021654205.1. Taxonomy (NCBI): domain Bacteria; kingdom Pseudomonadati; phylum Pseudomonadota; class Alphaproteobacteria; order Rhodobacterales; family Roseobacteraceae; genus Leisingera; species Leisingera sp. MMG026. The sequence continues at coordinate 2,933 of NZ_JAKFZM010000096.1, forward strand.
CTTGGTTTCTATAGGTGATCTGAGGCGGCTGGTCCCAGACGTCGACGACCGCATGCTGGGAGAGCAGCACCAAAAGACATTTTCGCTCAAGGTGGCTCTCAAAGATCAGCTGCCGCCAGGCGGCCTGGGCACGCAGTTTCGCGACAAGAAACCCCCGTGCGCTCGCCCGCGATCGGGCCGGGAACATCCGGGTCGCGCGCGTCCGCTCGGGCGGGGCGTACGGCCCCCCGATATCTTCGTCATACATAGGCTGTTGCTCCCGGCACCGCAGGCATACCTGCCGGTGCAACGGGGTCCTCTTTCATGGAGACATGGAGCCCCGGCCCGCAGAAGTCTCTGCACGCTTGACCGGGGCCGAAAGTTGGGTCATGAATGAGGTGTATCCGGCTACAACTTGATACACCTGAAGGGCCTTTGGAGCGTCAACTCCTCGGGCCCTTTGCTTTTCTAGGTCATGTTCGCTCCTTCCTCTTGGTCCGCAGGAAACAACGCCTCCGGCGGCATACCGACGGCCAGTGCCAGCGCTTCTTCAATGCGCTTAGACCGGCACATCCGCTTACCGACCAAGGTCAGCGCAGAGTCACTGACACCGAGTTCTCGCGATATCTGCGCCAGTGATGTCCCCCGGATCCTGAGTTCCGCCTTCAGACGCTCGTGAGCATCCAGATCTTCCTTTGTCGGGGTGCGCATCGGGGCGATCTCCTAGTTCTGAGAGAGCAAAAGAGCAGGACTCTCCATCCAGTTAAGGAACTCCATCTAAACCGGTCAATCTCGCAAGACGCTGTCTTAAAACAAAAAACTATCCGGACCATTCGGTCCGTACGGACCGAATGGTCCGCCCGCGTTGTTTTCTTGACCGCTGACCAGCGTGCCGAGCTAAGGTTCCTGAGAGGTACGAACAGCTCAGGCACTGGATCACCGGATTTGGCTACTCCACTAGAAGATCACGAATCGATTGCTCGGCGGGTTGGTGCGGCCAACCTGCTGGCCATTCGTGTATACACCGGATTGAGCCAGGCCCAGTTCTCCGCGGCCATCGGGCTCTCAGACCGCGCCCTACGCCGCTATGAGCGCGGGGAACGCGAGCTACCCCAGGCTGCGCGGCTGGCTATTATTCAGGTATTCAAGATCGACCCTCTTGCCAGCGACCAACTGGCCGCCGCGGTTGGGCTGGACGGCGTTGAGCCGTCTCCAAGCGCTACGACGCGGACGGGGATGCAGGTAGATTTTTGGGTGGCGCTTAGACGAGAAGGTCAGGACTTCAGGGAACAAAACTACTCTCCACTCGGACAGCTTTTTCTGAAGACCCGAGACTGCGCCTATCTCAGCGCAACGATGTACTTCGCAGCCAAGCACATCGCGTTGGCGTTCGATCTCCCCTTTGGCTTCGAGACCAATGGCATCGACTGGGTGTTCCTCGGAGCCTTCCTTGTGATCGTGCTCCTGTTCTCGTCAGTCGTCGCAGAGCTGCCTTTACTCAAGATCGTCAGGCATCTTCTAACAAGCGTTAAGGATGGTAGGGCCTTATAGGTGCGCAAGGGCATACTGGTAGGCAATATC
>NZ_JAKFZM010000097.1:0-4453 GCF_021654205.1 Leisingera sp. MMG026
GGGCATCAAAGAAAGCCGGGGGTGCGGATAAAGGCAAGCGAACAATTCCCAGAAAATACAAATATATCCGTTGCTTAGGGTTGGCTACGCAACTAATATCAGGTCATAGATAGAGGCCGCAACGGCCCACCTTTCACCACAAGAGGAAAACAAACATGGCACTGTTTCAATGCAATACCTGCGGGGCTTCCAAGGAGGTCGAGACGGGGATTGTCGAGGTTTGCGCGAACTGCGGTTCGACTAAGGTTGTCAATCTCACCGTGCAGGCGGAGCAAATCGCCAAAGCCAATGATGCTTTCCGCGCGGCAATCATCTGTGGCGGGCATCCGGCCTATAAGGGGCGTGTCGTCTGCTCCCAGGGCGTTGCAGCAGAAGGCCCCGAGTTCATGACCATGGCTCAGCTTCAAGTCGCTGGTTCCGCGAATTTCAACGAGGACAACGACCCGCACGGGGATCATTCCATGGGGTCAGTGCAGGTGTGCGGCAAAACCGTTTGGTGGAAGTTCGACCTCTACGATGAAGCCTATGAGTTCGGTGCAGACGATCCGCTTGACGACCATAGCACCCGCCGCGTTCTGACGCTGCTTTTCCCAATCGAATACTGATACCGGCCCGGTCCTTTTGGGCAGCGGCCCGGAAGGCGCAACCAGCGCCGGGAAGGAGGTGAAATCATGAGCATTGAAATCATTCAGCAACGTAAGCGCGAAGCCGCTGAACTGATCAGAAAGGGAGGCCTCTCCGCCAAGATCGCCCTCGCCTTTCTGAAAACACACGCTGGGGCCTAAGCCCCCTCGCCTCAGCCCGGAAGGGCTGGGGCATCCATAACAAAAAACCTCACCACATCACAAGGATGAACCCCATGACCATGCACAAGCCGATCACCGCCGTCGTTGAACAGGTTCCCTACGGCGATCTCTATGTGTCTGATCTGAACCCGCGTACCGTTATCAATCCGCAAGGCATCGAGGCTCTGGCCGAGAATATCCGAGAGCTTGGCCTGATCCAGAACCTCGCAGGGCTGCGCGACCAAACGGGCAAGGTGGGCATCGTGGCCGGTGGCCGGAGGCTTCGCGCTCTGGCTCTGCTGCAAGACGATCCGCGTTTTGCATCCGTTCCGGTGAAAATCGCCCCGGATCAGGAAACCGCTCAAATGTGGGCATCGAGCGAGAACCACCAGCGCGAGCAACAGCACCCCGCCGATGAAATCCGTGACTATGGCAAAATGGCTGCGCGCGGCGTGTCCGTCGCGGCAATCGCTATCGCGTTCGGAGCCACGGAGCCGCATGTGTACCGGCGTCTCAAGTTGGCGGGCCTTCCCGACCCAATTCTGGATGCTTTGAAAGCCGGAGAAGTCACCTTGCAGAACGCCGCTGCCTTCACCGTCAGCGAGGACGAGGCAAATTCGCTGGCAGTGTTGGAGAAGGTGCGCGGCGAAGGCTACAGCGATCACCAGATCAAGCAGATGCTTAAACCGGACTCGGTGCGGGATACTGACCGCCGTGTGATTTTTGTCGGGCGGGAGGACTACGAAACCAACGGTGGCCACGTGACCCGAGACCTGTTTGCAGAGCAAACATTCATTGATGATGTGGCTCTGCTGAATGACCTGTTTCGTTGCAAGCTGGCTTTGACGTGTGACGCGACCACCGCGAAAGGCTGGAAGTGGGCCGAGGCGCTGGACAGAACTTACCTGCCCTATGGTGAGTTTGAACAACGTAAGCTTGAACGCATCTTCCCCGACGAAGGGACGCTCATCGAAGAACAGGCGGAGCGGTATGACGAGCTGGCGGAACTCGCTAACGGCGACGTTCTGGACGAAGCCGGCGAGGCGGAACTGGCGGAACTCCAAGCCGTGTTGGAAGGAACCTACAGCGCCGAACAGAAAGCGGTGGCCGGGGTAATCTTCTATGTCAATCAAACAGGCGAGGTGCAGACCTACGAGGGTCTTGTACGTAAGGAGGACAAGGCCGCAGCCATCGAAGCGGGATTTCTCCGCAAGACCAGCCAATCGGGCGGTGACGCCGCGCCGAAGTCGCCCATTTCGCAAAAGTTGAGCGACGACCTGTCACGTATCGCCCAAGGGGCGCGGCAACATGCAGTGATGCGTGACCCCGATCTGTTGATTGATCTGCTGGCCTATCAGTTGAGCCATGAACTGCGGTCGAGCGGTCCGCTAGGTATCAGCAAGACCGACGTTCCGAACTGGCCCAGCACAGAGGTCGCTGGCTATGCGCTGGATGAACGGCTGACCAGCAATCCACCGCGCGATATGTGGGATGCGAAAGACCTTGGAGCTTCGTTCCGTGCGTTCCGCAAGAAAGGCCCGGAGCATGTGCGCGGTGAATTGGTTCGCTTCCTCGCCGCGCAGTATCGGGGTGGTGATGAAAAGCTGTCGGCGCTGATCGACAAGGAGACGCAGCCGAATATCCGCGAGGTCTGGACGCCGAACTCTGAGAATTTTTTCTCCCGTGTCGGAGGCCCATACCTCAACAACCTTTGGCGCGATCTGCTGGACCTGTCCGAAGATCACCCCACTGCAACCAATTTCGCAAAGCTGAAAAAGGGCGAGAAGGCAGAGAAGCTGGAAGCACTGTTTTCCGGTGATGCCGACTTGCGCACCGCCCTTGGCGTTACTGAGGCGCAGGCCGTCAAGATCGACGTATGGCTGCCCGAGGGCATGGAGTGAAATCGCTGGCAGGGCGCTTGAGCGCCCTGCCCCACCGATGGAGATAGAGTCATGCGATTCAAACCTTGGCCGTCGATCCGCGCGGGCGCGTTGGCATCCGGCTTCAACAGGAACAGCCTTGAAGAAACGGTATGGCGTTCTGGTATTCCAGACAGGAGCCGATAGGTTTCAGGCCATAGCCTTTGAGTTAGCGAAGATTTGAAAACAGTGGGATTGAGGTAAACAGCGTGAAACAGAACATTGTCCGGGTTTGGCGATCAGCGCAGCTCTATATCGGGTTTCACCGGGACCAATCCGGGCGGAAGCGCGACACAGCGAAGGTGTGGCCGCCAAAAAATGCTAACGCGACCATCCATTCCGATCCTGAAGCGCAAGAGGCTTTTGTCGTCGTCAAAGCCGCCGATCAGGAGGAACCGAGAGACGTTCAGATCAAGCTTCGCCCGGATCAAATCGTGCTGCGCCGTGATCCTGGTACTGGTTGGGAGGGTGTTGTCGTGGATGAATTCGGCTTGGCTGTCCAAGTCAACGGTGCGTGGATCCGCATCATGCCGGATGGATCGGTTTCCCGTGAGGTCGAAGGCGACACTACCTATTTAGAGGCAGATGGCGCAGTCCTGAAGAAAACGCAATTTGCCGAGGCTATGATGTCAGGTGATGGCGTGGAGCTGACCCGTAAAACTGACACGACAATTGCAGCGATCCGGCATGACGGAGTGGTTGCAAAATCCCGAAATCCCGAGCAAATTCCCGGTAAGTAGTCCCCCTGATTTTTCCTTTGTGGTGAAGGAAACACCTGCCCCGCTTCGGCGGGGTTTCTTTTTGCCTTTTGGTGTCCCCCCAGATCAGGGCTGAAGCCCTGACCCGGCCGGACTGGCGCGTCCGCGCCGGGGGCCGCTTGCGCGGCCCGGAAACGAAATGCGGCCGGAGCTTTCGCCCCGACCGTCACCTTCGCGGCCATCGGCGTCCCCGCCTGTTCCGCACCGCCAATCTAGCAACCCTAGCGGGAGGGGCAACCCGGAATACGGCAATCGGCGGCTTGATTAACCGTTGTGCCAGGTCAGGGATTTCAGGATTGAACGCGCCGCTCCAGGCATCTGCCAAGGTGTCCGCCCGCTCCTATGTGAATGCCGATTTACTGCAGCAAGTTTGCTACGGCCCGTGCTGGCGCAAGGGCTAAAGCCCTTCTCCACTGCGCTGCGCTCCGTTGCGACCCTTCGGGTGCGCCAGCCCTTAAAGCCTCCGCCGCACAGAGCTGCAATCGACAATCATATAGGAGCTAACACCATGAACAAGATCATTTCTTCTTTGCGTTCAATCCTGAAATCCCTAACCACCAAGGCCAAGATCAGCATCTCAGTCGTCATAAGTATTCCGGGCTTCCTCAAAGTGGAAGTCAGCTATGCGCGAGATCTTACGAAGCCGAACAAGGAGAAAGAGGACGCCTAGCGGCGTCCCAGCCCGCCCGATGGGCGGGCTTCATCTGGCGCTGCCTCAACGATTGTCCAGGCCATCACGTCCCGTTTTTGACATTCAGGGCAGCGCAAGCCTTCTACTATGCCGCGAAGAAACTCAAATTGCCCATATCTCTGCCTAAGCCAGAACCCGTGGAGATACCAAGGGCCGCCACCGCAAACGCAACCAACCCTGATAGCGTGTTCAGCTTCCAGATTGTTGACGCGCAATGTGTAGAGGGGGGCGATGAAGGTCTCTCGGATCATTTTGGAACAATACAGGAACATACTGCGGATTGAAAAGTGGTATGTGTCT
>NZ_JAKFZM010000098.1:0-4448 GCF_021654205.1 Leisingera sp. MMG026
AACCGAGGCCATTTCTTTGAGCAGGTGCTTGTAGGGGGACAACAAAGCACGCGCGATGTCCTCGGCATGGTCGAGCCGGTCCTGCAGGCGCTGGCGTTCGCTGGCCGTCAGGTGGGAGGGATCCTGCCGCCCAAACCAGCCGTTGCCGTGGATGCCGAGTCCCAGCTCGTGGTCCACTGCCAACGCAATCCGCGCAGCCTGTGCCAAATCGGACGTCGCGCCCCCGCCTGCTCCGGCCGAAACAGTCCCGAAGATGAGCCGCTCCGCCGCCCGCCCTGCGAGGTGGATATACAGTTGGCGTTCAAAGTCTGCCGGCAGCCCCGCGTTCGGGGGAACATCCCGCTCAATTGTGCCACTAGAAGGAGGCAGGCTGATCTGCGTGACCGTCTCACCGAAGATCCAGGCGGCGATGGCGTAGCCAGACTCATGCACTGCGATGCGGTACAAGAGGTCTTGGTTCTCCTCCTGTGCCATGACCCCGAGATGGCGGCGCAGAAGCTGCAGATCGAGCGCGCAGCCGTTGTGCCGGGCCTCACTGCGGGCTGAGCGCACCGCCGCGTCCACGTCGGCAGCGGTTTTGCCAATGGAGTCCCGCGCCAGCTGCTGCAGCGCATCCTCGGGGACTGCGTCCTGCAGCCGCTCAGCAAGGAGGTGCTGCAGCATCGCCTTGCTTGGCAGCGGCATCTCGATCTTGATGTCAAACCGCCCGGCTCTCAGCACCGCGGGGTCCAGGTGCTCTGGGTGGTTGCAGGCACCGACCACCATAATCCCTGCCTCCCGGCTGATGCGGTCCATCTGCTCCAAAAAACCAGCAACCACTTGGCGCCTGTAGCTGGCACTGTTGTCGCCGGCACTGTCGCGGGAACCGATCGCGTCAATCTCATCCAAAAAAAGGATACAGGGCGCATTCTTCCGGGCTTCATCGAAGCTTCTTCGCATCGCGAGCAGCAGGTTGCCCAAATGACCGGCGCTTTGCCACTCGGCGCAGCTGGTCTCGACGCAATTGACAGCGGCGCTCCGGCCCATCGCGCGGGCGAGGTGGCTCTTGCCGGTGCCCGGCAGGCCAAAAAGCAGCAAGGAGTGCGGAATCTCATTCCAGGCCACTTCGCCTTCGGCCCAGAGCCGCAGGTCCGCAACCAGTTGCCGGGCGGTGTCATAGGCTGGGCCGATGCCGGTGATCTTCTCCCTTGGCGGGTGGGCTTCGGGCGGTGAAGCGGCAGCGGCGGTTAGCGCCTGGGACAGGCGCTGAGCCATCTTCTTCGCTGTGGGCGCACGCAGGGCGAATGAGAGTGCGGCGGTGGAGAGCTCTTGCAACTGGCCGTTCGGGGGCAGCGCGGCGCGGGCGGCGGCTTCATCAATGCGGCCCGTCCGGCTGTGGGTCTGACGCAGCAGGGCGATCAGAAATTCTGCGTCCACCTGCGGCAGTGTCAGCTGATGGCAGTGCTCCGTCACCAGCGGCGCCGGCAGCGCCATCTCATCCGGCAAGCAGATCCACAAAGGCTGGCTGTGCGCCAGGCCTTTGATGATGAGATCCTGCAGCTCATCAATGTGTTGCTGTTCAATCGCACCATCGCGGGCACTGGGGACAGCGAGGGTCACGCGCTGAGGCAGCTGCACCTGGCGCCGGGCGTCATAGGCCTGCCAGCCCGGCGGCAGCAGGGCGTGGTTGAGGAGATTTTCCACGCTGGAAAACCCGGGAACTGGAATGTTGCGCAGGATCAGCACGGCGCCCCGGGCAAGCAGCGCATCCACTGCAGCCGGGGAGCCGAAGGCCGCGGCAATCCGAAGCAGCAGAAGCAGCTTGTCTGCCGGCAGGTCTGTGTCCGGCAGACAGCGACCCGTGTTGTCACAGGCATATGGGTCGGCGCCTTCCTGCTCCAGCGCGTCCCAGAGTTCCGGCGGCAGATGCCGCGCGTTCGGGTGCTCGGTCAGATGCTGCAGCAAAGAATGGGGCTGTTCCGGGGGCGCGGACACAAGCGGCTCCTCGGTGCCAGCACTGTCGTCTGGCGCGTCTTCTTTGAGTGTCTTGCGGCGCGTCCGCTGCAGCTCTTCGCAGTAGAGATGATAGCGGCGGGCGCAGTCTTCGGCGAACTGCCACCAATCGGCGCGCGCGGGGGGTTGGTTGGATTGGTTCATGGCAAGCCTCCTGTGAACAGGCAAAAGGGATCGCTCGCCCAGCGGGGCCGGGCGGAAAACAGGTCGGAAATTGAAGGGGAGGGAGGCGCTTAGCTGTCTTCTTCCGCCTTGATGGCGTCGAGCATCGCGAAGATCACCTGGCACACATCCGGAAAATAGACCTCACTTTTGACCCTCAATTCATCTGCGTAGAGGTCTGGCGGCGCGACGCTGTCGGGGTGCTCTGCCTTCAGCCGCGCATGCAGGCCTTTCTCAATTTGCACAGCCGTGTGGCCGGAGCTGATGGGAACTGTCCGCAGGACCTGCGCCTCCGTCTCCTTGGTCTTCAGAAGTTGGTGGTAAAGGCGGGAGACGGGATCGCGGCTGTAGCCGAGTTTGATCAGCTTGGCACCTTTGGCGAGTTTAAGCTTCATGACGTAGAGAAAACTTGGCGCACTGCTCCAGCCCTCGCCGCAGCTGCTGCATTGAAACCGGCCAGTCTGCATGTTGGCACGGGCGATCCGCTGAACATGGCCGCAGGCCTGGTGCTGGTACAGGCGGTAGTTCTGGCTCCTGTTCGGATCCGGTCCAATCAGCTCCCAACCCTGCGCGGAGGCTTCTTCTTGCTCCTTCTGTTGCTGGCAGAGTTCGCAGCGTACGTCGCAGGTCCCGGCGGCAGCTCTTTTGATCAGCTCAAACTGGCGGCGCAAACGGTGTCGGCAGTCCGCGATGTAGAAGCCGTGATGGCGGCTTTGCGGGTCGCGGCCTGCCCACTGCAGCCCGGCGGCTTCGGCATCGGCCTGCCACCGGTCTTGAATGCAGTGCGGGCACTGCGGCTGGCCGTTCATGAGAACAAAGATCTTGCTGGCATGTGCCAGGCCGCAGCTTTGGCAGGCTAGAAGCAGGTGATAGCGGTCCTTGATGCGCTGGACGATTTTGAAACCTTTTGCGCTGGCGGCGGCGCGCCAGTGGGGATGGACCGTTTGCGGGAAATGTTCGCAGGTTGAGTGGGGCATGGCAGCCTCCGCATGGCAAAATTGGGCAGGGCAGGCGCCGGGACTGGCGCTTGCTGAAACTTCAGAAATGGCATGCTGAGCCGGGCGCAGCGGCGTGTCCGCCGCGGGCCGGGTCAGAAGAATGCTGGGATGGTGGGCCTAGTTGGGCAGAAAGTTCTGCGCTTCAGCCGCCACAGAGAGTTCGATGAGAGCGTTCATCTGTCGCGCGCCTGTCTGCAGCAGGGCCTGGCAATCACCATCTTCGACGGTGAACAGCTCCTGGTTCTCAAGGTACAGATGCTGAAACCGGAGAGCCTCTTCCGGCCCCGTGGACTCGATGAGGAAGTGCAGCAGCATGCTCATGCGCTGCATTGGCAAATCTTCGGCACTGACCACCTGTGCCGTCAGGATGTCGCCGCTGAGTTTAAGGCAATCCTGCCATTTGGCTTCTGCGGCCTCTTGGATATCGGTGGACGCGGGATCCCAGGACAGCGCGTGCGACAGATCACGCTCCAAATTTGGGGCTTCGTCCACTGCCTTAGTCAGCGTGTCGAAAGTTTGGGTGACGAAGGTGGGGCTGTCATCTGCGGCTGATGCGGGCCACAGGGCTTTTGCCGCGCCGGGGCGCGTGATAACGGGGGTGGTAGTCGCATTGGTCTCCTTAGCCGAGATCAGTGTGGTTAGGGCGAGGTAAGAGGTTCCAGCTCTTGCCTCGCCTGAACAATGTGCGATGATGCCATCATGATGTCAACATCAAAATGGTAATATCGGAATGGCCCCTCCCAAGAAAGACACAGAAGCGCTAACGCTCAGATTGTCGCGAGAACTCATAAATGCAATCGATGACCGACGTCGTCTCGAGCCTGATCTCCCAACCCGTCCGGAAATGATTAGGCGCGCATTGATTGACTGGCTGGAGAAAACAAGCTGATCGGCAACAGGCTACGGAAGCGAAACACCCTTCTGCCATTTAAGATTATCGAGAAACAATAAGTCATCCCAGGCCCCCGGCAGGGCGGGTCCAGCAGGCTTCTGGCCGCAGGAAGCATGTTTGGGCGGAGCCCGGACTGCGACCGAGGAGGGGATCGAAGGGGGTATCCCCCTCGCGAACTGGTAAGTTGCAATTCCGGGGCCCAGCCCGGGATTGCAACTTGCCTAGTGAGTACAAGCCTCACAAAAACAAAAAAAGTCTATCGGGATTTTCTTCGTCTTCGCGGAGACTCGGATCAGAGAAGCAGATCCGAGCAGCAAGATGACCGTACAGCCCAAGTTTACCCAAGCCCAGCCCGTAATTCTTGATGAAGCACCGGTTGTGCTGCGCTTTGCAGGCTTGCCCGC
>NZ_JAKFZM010000099.1:0-4035 GCF_021654205.1 Leisingera sp. MMG026
GCCAATAACGGAAGCTTATTCCTCTGTTCGCAGTTGAAGTCGTTAAAGGCGCACAGAGCCCTTGTGTGTGGATACATGCGCGACGCCAATGTCAGCTTTCGCTGGCGGCGGATCGATAGCTTGCAAGTGCAGCGAAGTTCCGCTTTCCTGAAGGTTTTTCGATGTGGGCCGGGGTGCAATTTTGCCTTCAGAGCTACGCGCGGCCCGCGTTGACAAACCTCGGAAGGAGGAAGCCGCGGGGGTCTGGGATCGAGCTATGGGGAAAGAGCACCGACGGGTGAGGCTGACGTTTGCATGGGCGCGCGGTTGACTGTGTTAGATGCCTTTGATGCATTTACTTTCGGCAACCCTGGTCGTAAGTATTTCAACGATTGAGGGCGCATGATGCGTTTTATGCCGTCATTTCGAATGATGGTCGCAAGCGGTTTCGACCGATCATCCAAGGATAGCCGGCTGATGTCGCGTTGGTTGAACAGGTCTGGTGTCATGCGGCCCGCTCCTTGGGTGGCGCGCGCGACATTGGTCTTTGGCCGCGCCGGAAGATCTCGATGATGCGCATGTCGCCCCCACAGCATGGGCAAGGTTCGCGCAAAGTGAGAGGGGTGGTCTCGGGTTCTGGCTCTGTTTCCGTGGTTTGACCGGCGTTTTGAACACCGAGCAGCGCTCGGACCTTCGTGATGTTTGTTTTGCGCGCAGCACTGGCCAACAGGCCGTAGTGGCGGATGCGATGGAACCCATCGGGAAGAACGTGGATCAGGAAGCGGCGGATGAACTCGGGCGTTGCCAAACGCATGACCTTTTGGCGATCACCGCGCTTGATCCTGTAATTCTTCCAGCGGAACGCGACGGTGTCGGCATCGGCGCTGACGAGGCGATGGTTTGAGATCGCGACCCGGTGGGTGTACCGGCTCAGATATGCCAGCACCGCCTCGGACCCTCCAAAGGGCGGTTTGGCATAGACCACCCAGTCGGATTTACCGAACGGGGAGAGCCACTGCGCGAACTTGTCCGCCTGTGCCAGGCTATTGAGGTCGCCGAAGAAGGTGAGTTGACCTGCGCGGTGCAGATCCATGAGCCCTTCCAGGAACAGGCGGCGGAACAGCCGCGCCAATAGCCGCACATGCAGAAAGAACCCCGGTCTGCAGGCGACCCACCTCGTGCCGTCGTGTGACAGGCCGCCACCGGGGACAATCATGTGGATGTGGGGATGGTGTGTCAGCGCCGATCCCCAGGTGTGCAGGACACTGGTCATGCCGACCTTTGCACCGAGGCGTTTCGGGTCAGCCGCTATGGTCATCACAGTTTGCGCAGATGCGCGGAACAGCAGACCGTAGATCGCCTTCTGGTTCCAATAGGCGATACGGGTGATCTCGGCTGGCAAAGTGAAGACAACGTGGAAGTACTCGACCGGCAGAAAATCCTCTGCGCGCGCCTCCATCCAGTCGCGAGCGGCAGGTCCCTGGCATTTGGGACAGTGCCGGTTCTTGCAGCTGTTGTACGCAATGTGGTGATGGTCGCATTTGGTGCAAGCTGCCACGTGGCCGCCGAGCGCGTCGGTTCGGCAAGCCTCTATCGCCGACATTACCTTCAGTTGACCGAGACTGACATGACCCACATTGGCCCGTCGATATGTGGGTCCATACTTCCGAAAGATGTCAGCAATCTCCAGCCGGGGTCGCGGCAACCGCCTGAGCCGCTACTCCAGTCCCCGCCTGACGGTGTGGTCCTGCAGCTTCTCCAACATCTCGTACGGGCTGACAGTGCTGCGGATGGTCTTGGTCGCGACATGCGTGTAGCGCGCTGTCGTGCTGAGCTTGGAATGTCCCAAGAGCACCTGGATCACCCGCACGTCCGTTCCAGCCTCGAGCAGATGCGTGGCAAAGCCGTGGCGCAAGGTGTGCAGCGTGGCGGGTTTGTTGATCCCAGCCATGTGCTTGGCCGAGGTGAACGCGCGGTTCAACTGGCGCGGTGAAAGCGCCATGATCTTGGGTTTGCCCGGAAACAGCCAACCTTCGGGGGGCGCCTCGCGCCAGTAATCCCGGAGCAGATCGAGCAAGGCAGGTGACAGCATGGCCTTGCGGTCTTTGTCATTTTTGCCCTCGTCGACATGGATCAGCATCCGGTCGCTGTCGATATCTGAGACCTTGAGATTGCAGACTTCGGATGCGCGCAGCCCGGCACCATAGCTGATCCCCAAGGCGGCACGATACTTCAGCCCCGGTCCAGGAACCGCCGCCAATAGATCGCCAACCTCTTCGACACTCAAAACAACGGGCAGCTTCTTCGCCTTGCGCCGGAACTGCATGTACCGCTTCATCTCTTCGCGCCTGCAGGTCATACCGAAAAAGAAGCGCAACGACACGATCCTGGCGTTAAATACACCGGTCGAGACGCCGCTATCTGTCATGTGAAGCTGGTACGCGCGCAGCTCATCCGGTGTCGCTGTATCGGGTGAGCGGCCGATGAACTCGGCCAAGTACCTGACCGCCCTGATATGGCCTTGCTGGGTCTTCGGTGACATTCCGCGAATGCGCATATCTTCAATCATCCGCGCACGCAGCGGGCTCATTTTCTCCTCTGTCATGGGAACCTCCTGTCATCAGATTGAGAAACCCCAATCGTCAGACAGGTCAGCAAGATCGCAAAATACGCGCCGTCAGCATCGGCTTATTACGCCAGCAACAAGCGCCATTGCCGCGATAGCGGCTTCGTCCAACCGCCCTTGTTTACACGAGTACCGCGAACGACCCTTTGCCATTTCCCGAATCAAGCTTTCGCTTGTGGCCATGCAGCTGCCCCAAATCAACCTTTCCCATGACAGTTACCGGAGCAGCCTCTATTTTGGGGGCAGGGAGACCCGGATGACACGTTTCGAAGTTTTGCAGGAGCAGCGCAGGCAACTGCATCTGAAGGCGGCAAAAGCCGCCTGGCAGACGGTTCATTCGGAATTGGCACGCAAAGGGATCGCACATGAGCTTTTCGGATCCCTCGCTAAGGGGGACTTCCGAGAGCACTCGGACATTGACCTAATGATCCTGGGCAAGCTGTCTTGCGGGGAGCGCGCAATGGTCCGCAGGTTCGCGGAAGACACCGCTTCAAACGCCCGGGTAAAACTGGACCTGCACTTTGCGGAAGACCTCACTGAAAGGACGCTGTCGGCCCTTCTTGAACATTGAACTTCAGGTTAGGTCGCGTTGACAACAGGAGGTCATACTGGGTTGAGCGGCAAACAATATTGGGCCCAAGGAATTGCACATGACTGCGGAAAGCAATCCAGTTTCGCATGTACCCACCCAGAAAGCGAGGAAGGCGGAGCACTAGCTCCGCCTTCTCTGATTGGTGAGGTACTTTGCCGCCCAAACGGACAGTTCTACAGCGCCATAGAAGCCTAGATCAAAAACCCGTTTTTTGTCGCAAAGACGCAGTTCCGCTGTCGGACGTCAATCACTGACGTCCGACACCAGAACTACGTCTTGGCTGCGTTGTAGGTTGTTTAATTTCAATAACTTAGATCCCCATGCGACAAACGTAAATCCGCCTTCCGACACGCCCAGACCGTTCTCCGGCAAGTCCAGACCGTCTTGACCAAGAAAATTCAAATGCTGTTCTGAAGTCTGGGCACAAAAAAACCGCCCCTAGGGGCGGTTCGGTTTGGAAAACATGGCGAAGGTCAGCTGCTTTTGGGCCGCCGCCGCTTCCTGCGCTCTTCCTCGTATCTCTGCAAGGCGGTGCCAGTATCAATGGCACTCCAGTTTTCCGCAACAAAGGGGTTCAACTCCTCATCGCAATCCATCCTCTCCGAATAGGCGTCCGCAAAGAAGCCCATGTCGATTTCACGGCTTTTCTCATCAAGGCATTCCCCGATTGCCTCGATGGCCATCTCCATAGCAACACCGAACCGGCCGACAGCAGCGTGAATCAGAATTTTGATGAACTCATCTTGAGCCAAGAGGCCCGTATCCAAAATTCCCGCGGTTTTGAAGAGTTCGGCCAATGCTTTACGCAGCACGATACTGTCATTCTTGAAGCTCATCG